>CBDUCU010000273.1:0-5566 GCA_965365725.1 uncultured bacterium
GAGACGCGCTCGCCGATTGAGACAATGGGACGCTGGTTGATGCAAGTGTTCTGGTTTGAGCGGCGGAACTTCGTCAGCGTGTAGATGTCCGCCGTCACTTCGCGCGAAATCGTGCCGTCAACGTTATGGTCGGCGCGAACGATGATGCGCTCCGAGTCAACGTAGTCAACAACGCCGTCGCGCCGTGCGGCGACGACTGCCCCGGAATCCGAAGCCGTCACCTTCTCCATTCCTGTGCCAATGTAAGGGGCTTCGGCGCGGAGCAACGGAACGGACTGGCGCTGCATGTTCGATCCCATCAAGGCGCGGTTCGCGTCGTCGTTCTCAAGAAACGGGATGAGCGAGGCCGCGACCGAGACGAGTTGTTTCGGCGAAACGTCAACGTATTCGATTTCGTCGCGCGTCGAGAGAATAAATTCACCCGCTTTGCGCGCGGCGTTGCGCTCGTTGACGATGTTGCCCTCTTCGTCCAATTCGATGTTGGCCTGGCCGATGACGTGCTGGTCTTCAATCCACGCCGTCAGATAAAACGGGTAAGGCTCATAGTCGGCCTTTTTGCCGTCTGCGCCGACCTTGCGATTGGCCTTGGTGATTTCGTCTTCAGAGACGTGATCGCCCGGCTTATATTTTGTCTCGCCGCCATTGATGATGCGCACGTATTCGACGACGCGGCCATCCTGTACTTTGCGGTAAGGCGATTCGATAAAGCCAAACTCGTTGATGCGCGCAAAGCACGAAAGACTCGAAATCAGACCGATGTTCGGGCCTTCAGGCGTTTCAATCGGACAGATGCGTCCATAGTGCGTCGGGTGAACGTCTCGCACCTCAAAGCCTGCGCGCTCACGCGACAATCCACCTGGTCCAAGAGCGGAAAGACGACGCTTGTGCGTAATCTCAGACAGAGGATTTGTCTGATCCATAAACTGCGAGAGCTGCGACGAGCCGAAGAACTCACGAACGGCTGCCGTGACGGGCTTTGCGTTGATCAGGTCGCGCGGCATCGTCGTCTGCATCTCTTGCTGGATCGACATCTTCTCTTTGATGGCGCGTTCCATGCGAACCAATCCAATGCGAAACTGATTCTCAAGCAACTCGCCGACGGCACGCACGCGCCGATTGCCGAGATGGTCGATATCATCGGCCATATATTCGACGGGGTTGCGCCGCATCTTCAAGAGATAGGAGATGACCTGTACAAAATCCTGTGCGGAAAGAAGCGGGTCGTCGATGCGGTCGCGCTCGGGCCGTCCCATCTTGATGTTGAACTTGAGACGACCGACGCGAGAGAGATCAAACTTGCGCTCGTCAAAGAACATCCCTTCAAAGAGCTTGTAAGCTGTCTGCACGGTCGGTGGGTCGCCCGGACGCATCTTGCGATAGATTTCCAGAAGCGCATCAACCGGCTTTGCGATGACATCCTTCCTCAAGGTCTGTGAAAGCACGCCGCCCAGATCGTCGCGCTCCGGGAAGAAGACCGTAAAGCTCTCAACGCCTGCTTCCGCAATCTCCTGCAGCTTGGCGGGCGTAATCTCGGCGTTTGCCTCGACGACGACTTCGCCCGTCTCCATGTTGACGACATCGGCAAGCGCGTAAGCGCCCTCGAACTGCTGCGAATCGACCTCGACCTCTTTTAAGTGGGCCTTGCGAATGTCTCTGATGGCAGACTGTGTGATCTTTTTTCCGGCGCGCACAAGCACATCGCCGCCGCGCGTCTTGAGGTCGTGATCGGATTTCATCCCGACGAGATTTGTCGGGCCATCCTCTTTGATCTTGATAAAGAGACGACCGCCTTCGGCACGCACTTCGTCCGCGATGTAGAAGGCTCGCAAGATGTCTTCAGCCGTAAACGAAGCGTTCTTAACGGCCTCTTCCAATTGCGAATCGGTCGCAAAGTTCTTCGGGCTAAACTGCGGGTTGAGCCAGATACCGAGCGCGCGCAGGAAAATCGACGCGAGAAATTTTCGCTTGCGGTCGATGCGCACGTACAAAAGATTCTTCTGGTCGTACTCAAACTCGACCCAGGAGCCGCGATATGGAATCACCTTCGCCAGATAGACGGGCGACTTCTCAAAGAAAACGCCGGGCGAGCGATGAAGCTGCGAGACGATGACGCGCTCCGTGCCGTTGATGATGAAAGTCCCGTTGTCCGTCATCAAAGGAATCTCGCCGAAAAAGACCTCTTCCTCTTTGATGTCGCGGATTGATTTGACTTCAGGTTTATCTGGGTCGCGGTCATAAACCGTCAAACGAATCTTGACCTTGAGCGGCACGCTGTAGGTCATGCCGCGCTCTTGACACTCCTGCTGATCATGCTTGTGCTTAAGACCGACGGGTTCGCCGCAGTTGTCGCAAAGCGTCGGGCGAACTGCGTTGAACGTGCCGCAAGAGTGGCACAAAGTCTCTCCGGGAACGAGCGGATCGACTTTGACGAGCGCGCCGCACTCTTTACAGTTGGCGCGCAAGTACCGGAGACCTTCGAGCCGTCCACACTTGCACTGCCAGTTGCCGATTGCATACTCGACAAAGTCCAAGTCAGCCGTGCTGCGAAAATCCGAGATCGGAAAGACCGAACGGAAGACGGCTTGCAGTCCCGTCGGCTCGCGCTCTTCGGGGAGAAAGTCCATCTGCAGGAAACGGTTATATGAATCCCTCTGAATCTCGATCAGGTTGGGGATGCGCACTGCCGTTTTGATCTTCGAGAAGTCGTGCCGCGTGGGCGGCTGGCTCATGCGTCGGCCCATGCCGGCGGCTTTCGTTTGGAGCGGGTTTGCAGACATCTTTTAATCCTTAATTGTCCGTTGTCAGTTGTCCATAGTCAGTTGTTCTCGTAAATTACAGCGACTCGCATAAAGTCAATCTAACGTCTTTGTCCGCGAACAACTGACAACTGACTACGGACAAAGGAGAGATGTAATTAAAGACACGAAAGCGCGGTCGGAGCGTAAAAAGCCCCGACCGCTTTGAATGATTCAAAGCAGTTGTTTGAAACCTACGAATTGTGGGAGTAACGCTAGCGCCTTTCAATACTCCCCTACCTTAGCCGCGCGTCGGCCCGCCTGTCAACTGTGAAAAGTCTTGAGTCTCGAGCCTGGAGTCGTGAGCCTAAAAACAGCCACCTGCCTTTCGACTCCAGACTCCAGGTTCTCAAACTCCGAACTCTCTATTAACTACTTGACTTCGACGGACGCACCGGCATCAGTGAGCTTGGTCTTGATTGTTTCGGCCTCGTCTTTAGAGACACCCTCTTTGACCGGCTTCGGAGCGCCGTCAACGAGGTCTTTGGCCTCTTTCAATCCGAGCGCGGTGATCTCGCGAACGACCTTGATGACGTTGATCTTGTTGCCGCCTGCGGCCGTCAGAATCACATCAAACTCGGTCTTTTCCTCAGCCGCAGGGGCTGCATCGCCGCCGCCCGCGCCCGCCGCCGGAGCCGCCGCAACGGCTGCCGCTGCCGCCGAAACTCCAAACGTCTCTTCTAGCTCCTTGACGAGTTGCGAAGCCTCAAGAAGCGTCATACCTTTCAAAAACTCGATTACATCTTCACGTGTAGCTGCCATGATTACTTTTAACTCCTCCTCTAAAGGGTTTCTCAGGTAAGGAGCTGTTCGGCATTTAGCATTTTCAACCTTTTGCGCTTGGCTAAGTGCTGATCGCCGTCTGCCGTCAACTCTTTTCCAGCCGAGAGAACCCACGGGACGCATCTCTTTGCCTGTTGCATCGCAGGCATTGAAAAGCGTCCGAGCCAGAGGTGCGATCTGACAAATCGCCCGTGCCCGTTTTCCGCGTCCGGCTGACTTAACGAAGAAATCTCAAATTTGAGATTTCGGATTTCAAAACAACAAACTTTAGGCGGCCTCGCCCTTCTGCTCGCCAATCTGTTTGACGACAATGGCAAGATTGCGCGGCACAGCCGAGATGACCGTCACCAGTCGCTGCGCCTGACAGTTAATAAGGAACATGATCTTCGAGATCAACTCTTCCTTCGACGGCAAAGAAGCAATTGCTTCCACGTCTTTGAGCGCAACGACTTTGCCTTCGACTACGCCCACCTTGAAGGTGAATACGTCCGGGTTTTCTTTGGCAAACTTTGAGACGGCCTTTGACAAGGCAACAGGGTCGCCAGTACCCGTCGCAAGCGCAGTCACGCCCTTAAAATGTTCGGCGGCCTGCTCAAACGGCGTACCCTCTGCCGCTTTGCGGACGATTGTGTTCTTGACGACCGAGTAGGTTGCCCCTGCTTCACGCAAGCGACGGCGCAACTCTTGATCCTTGGGCACCGTCAGACTTTTGAAGCCGACAAACATGCCTGTCGTCGCCTGCTGGAACTGCTGCGCGAGTGCTTCGAGGTCTTTCTGTTTCTGTTCTTTGGTCTTCATCTCTATTACCCTCCTACTTCGCGTAAGCAGTTTCGTCCAACAACACGCCCGGACTCATCGTCGAAGCGAGGTTGACCTTCTTGACGTACTTGCCCTTAGCCGTCGATGGCTTGGCCTTAACGACTGCGTCGAGCAACGTCTGTGCATTCTCTCGCAGACGCTGATTGTCAAAAGAGACCTTGCCGATGCCGACGTGAATCACGCCCGTTTTATCCACGCGATACTCAACCTTACCTGCCTTCGTTTCGCTGACGGCGGTCGCCACGTCAAACGTCACAGTCCCCGTCTTCGGGTTGGGCATCAAACCGCGCGGGCCGAGCACTTTGCCGAGCGCACCAACGAGACGCATCATGTCGGGCGTAGCAATCACCGCATCGAAATCGAGCCAGCCGCCCTTGATCTTCTCGACCATGTCTTCACCGCCGATAAAGTCCGCACCTGCTGCCTCTGCCTCTTTGACCTTCTCGCCCTGCGCGATGACGAGCACGCGCTTCGATTTACCCAATCCGTGCGGCAAAACGACCGTGCCGCGCACAAGCTGATCGGCTTTGCGCGGGTCAACTCCAAGCCACATTGTCAGCTCAACCGTCTCGTCAAACTTGCGTGCCGTGATGGCCGAGACCTCTTTGACCTTCGCCAAGCCCTCTTCGAGCGTATATTTCCGACCCGGCTCGATCTTTTCCAGAGCCGCGCGATACTTTTTACCTGCTGGCATTAATCTTTCCTCCGAGGTTCAAGCGGAACTGTTTAGTCCCTCCCTCTCCGAAACTGTGTACGCAGAACAATGCGTGCTGAATAATATTCTTTCAGCTCACCGCTTATCGTTCATCGTTTATTCGATTGTGAGTCCCATATTGCGCGCCGTGCCCTCAATGGTTTTGATGGCCGACTCGACGCTTGTCGTGTTGAGATCGGGCATCTTGAGTTTTGCAATCTCCTCGATCTTATCGCGCGAGATTGAGCCGACCTTTTCCTTATTGGGTTTGCCCGAACCCTTCGGGATGCCTGCGGCCTTCTTGAGCAGGTCGGCGGCGGGCGGCGTCTTTGTCTCGAAGGTAAACGAGCGGTCGGCAAAGACTGTGATCACGACCGGGATTTTCAGATCCGGGTCCATCTGCGCGGTCTTCGCGTTAAACGCCTTGCAAAACTCCATAATATTTACGCCGTGCTGACCCAAGGCCGGGCCAATC
>CBDUCU010000274.1:0-5565 GCA_965365725.1 uncultured bacterium
CGAGACGTAATCGCGCGCACCGTTCCCTGGACGCGTCGCGTCCGCGAGCGACGAACCTCACATCGGGGGCGCGACATAGATTTGATCGAGTATGTGCGTCGCAACCGCGAGCTTTTCATTCTCAAGCCGAACGACGACTACGGCGGACACGGCATCACGCTGGGGTTAAAGAGCGACGAACCGCACTGGGACGAAGCGCTTGAAAATGCTTTGGCGGGCGATTACGTTGTGCAGGAAGTCGTCGATCTGCCGCAGGAAGAGTTTCCGGTCTTCAACGACCACGAATGGTCGTTTCAAAAGCTTTACGTTGACACGAACCCCTTCATCTTTCGCGGGCGCGCGCATGGCGCGATGGTGCGGCTTTCCGGCTCTCCGATTGTCAACGTCACGTCGGGCGGCGGCGAGACGGGCCTCTTCGTCGTCGAAGGCAAAGTCGTTTGACCTGTGACCTCTCGACGGCAAACTGCATTTGAATCAGAGTATGAGAGCGAGAAGAGATGGACGGCGAATGAGTATGGAAGCAAACGGAGCAACGCAGACAAGATCGGTGATGATCCGCAGCAATAGCCTCCGTCCGCGTTCTCAACGGTTGCGTGAGCTAAAACGCAACTCGCTTTAATCGTTCAGCTGGTCGCGCTTGAAGCCGTACTTTTTGATTCTGTTGTAGAGCGTGACGCGGTCGATGCCGAGCTGTCGGGCGGCGCGAAAGATGTTCCAACCGGACTCTTCAAGCACGCGCTTGATATGACGACGCTCAACCTCGGCGAGAGATTTCCCCACCGGTTCATCCTTTTTTGCATCGCTCACCTGAAGCGGTAAATCGTTTGGCTCAATCTCTGGCGAGCGCGCGACGAGCACCGCGCGCTCGATGGCGTTTTGCAGCTCGCGCACGTTGCCCGGCCAATCGTAGCCGCGCAGAAGATTCAAAGCTTCGGCGGAGATGCGTGCGACGGGCTTGTTCATGCTGCGCGCAAATTTTTCGAGAAAGTGCGAGGCAAGTGCCGGGATGTCTTCGCGCCGCTCGCGCAAAGGCGGGATGGTGATTGAAAAGACGTTGATGCGATAGTAGAGGTCTTCGCGGAACTTCTCTTCGCCGGTCATCGCTTCGAGATTTTTATTGGTCGCGGCGACGAGTCGAAAGTTGACCGGGATTGAAAGATTTCCGCCGACGCGCGTGATCTTTTTCTCTTCGAGCACGCGCAGCAGATCGACCTGCGTCTTTAAGCTCACGTCGCCGATTTCGTCTAAAAAGAGCGTGCCTCCGTCGGCCATCTCAAATTTTCCCTTGCGCTTATACTGCGCGCCGGTAAAAGCGCCGCGCTCGTGGCCGAAAAGCTCGGATTCAAGCACGCCTTCCGAGAGAGCGCCGCAGTTGACGACAACGATGGGTTTGTAACGACGCGCGCTATTGGCATGAATGGCGCGCGCAATCAGCTCCTTGCCCGTGCCGGATTCGCCCCGGATGAGAACCGAAGTATCCGAAGCCGCAACGAGCCCGACCTGTTCGAGCACGCGACGAACGGGCGCGCTTGTCCCGACGATTTCATGCAGCAGATTCAACTCGTCGATCTTGTCGCGCAACTGCCGGTTTTCAGAGACCAATCTTTTTCGCTCGACGGCGTTGCGAATCGTGTGTTCGAGTTCTTCCGGGTCGAATGGTTTGACGATGTAATCAAAAGCTCCCTGCTTCATCGCTTCGACGGCCGTTTCGACCGATGCGTAAGCGGTCATGATGATGACGGTCGCCTCAGGTTGCAATTCGCGCAGAGAGCGTTGCAGCTCAAGCCCGTCTGCGCCCGGCATCCGCACGTCGAGCAGAAATGCGTCCCACGTGCGACGACCGACCAGTTTGAGCGCGGCTTCGGCTGATTCGGCCGTCTCCACTTCGTAGCCCGCATCGCTAAACCAACTGCCGAGCGATTCGCGCACCACGCGCTCATCGTCAACGATAAGAATGCGCGCGCCTTCCGTCGTCGTCATGACGTGCTTGCTCCTTGTAGTCTGAGGGCCGCCTGTGCTTCGGTTTGCTCGACGACCGGGCGCACGGTGGCATCCTGCGGCAGACGAATGCGAAAGGCTGCGCCCGCTTCCGGCGCGCTCTCAACCTCGATCTCGCCCGCATGGTTGTGAACGATTGCATAAACGACCGACAGACCAAGCCCCACGCCTTTGCCCTGCTCTTTGGTCGTAAAAAACGGCTCGAAGACGCACTGGCGCGTCTCCTCGTCCATCCCCACGCCGTTGTCCCTGATGCAAATCTCGATGGCGCGTGCATCTTGCAGAGAGCGCGTCTCAACTGTCAGCACTCCTTCGCCCTGCCGCATCGCTTCGCAGGCGTTGATAAACAGCGCGACCAGCGCCTGCTTTATCTGCTGCGCGTCGCAGACGGCTTCTACGATCTTTTCATCCAAACTCACGTCGGCGCGCGCGCCCATCAACTCCAGCTTGTGCTGGACGAGGCGAAGCGACTCACGCACGATCTCGTTCAGATCGTTCGGCCCCATCTTCGGTTTTGTCTGACGTGAAAACTGAAGCAAGCCCTTGACTATCTCGCCGCATCGGGCCGATTCCGCCGCGATGGTCTCAAGGTGTTTTCGCGTTTCATCGTCCGCAGCTTCGCTGCCATGACGACCCATTCTTTTTAAGAGCAGCTTTGAATAGACGAGTATGCCTGCGAGCGGATTATTGATTTCGTGCGCGACGATGGCCGCGAGCCTGCCGATTGATGCCATCTTTTCGACATGAACGATCTGTTCATGCGCCTGTCGCAGCTCGGCGGTCTTATCGGCAACGCGGCTTTCAAGCGTCCGCGTCCAGTGATTGATCTCACTTTGCGCATGCCTGAGCTTGTGCGTCATGCGGTTGAAGGACTCGGCCAGCTCGCCCAGCTCGTCGCGCGACGACGCGTCGATTTTGTAATCGAGGTCGCCCCACCCGACGCGCTTTGTGCCCGTGATCAGACGGCTGACCGGTTTATGCACCATCACCCAAACGAGCACCGATGCGGCGAGCGCAAGCAGCAGCCCCGCCGCGAGAAAGCTCGCCGTCATCTCCCAACCGCTTTCGGCCGTGACAGCATCAACGCGTTCGAGCGACATCGTGACATCGATTACGCCGAGGATGTTTGTCTGCGCCGAATGCGCGTGACAGGCGGCGGTCGAACAGCTTGGCTCGTTCTCGACCGCGTTGATCACCCCGAGCACGCGATGGCCGGTCGCATCGCGGAAGATGCGCGTGCGCTCGGAAGAAGTGAGCGCCATGACGTTGTTGTTTTCGCTGATATGCGTGCGCGGCGGAACTTGCGCATGACAGGCGCGACAAGCGTCGGCACGCTCATCGACGCGCGAGCCGGCTTCGGATTCGCGCGTCGAAAAAGTGACCTCGCCTGATTTGTTGTAGATGCGAATGGCTTCGATGCCGGGCTGTGCGCCGATGGTCTTGACGACCTCTTCAATCTCCGCCCGGTGATTGTTGAGCATCCCGAAGCGCGTGCTGCGCTTGATCACGTCGCCGATCCTTTGCCCCGCGTCGCGCGTCGAGCCTTCAAGGTGCTCTCGATGCAGCCGCACGATGCGCAAACCAAGCAGCGTGAAAGCGACGGCCATTCCACCGACGAGACAGACGGTGAGCTTGAGACTGAGGCTATTTGAGGTCGTTCGTCTCATCGCTGATCAGGCAGATGACACGCGTCGCAACGCGATTTATCGCGTATGCCGACGACGCTGCGCCCGCCGACGGCTTTTTCTCCGTTATGGCATTTGCCGCAACCGTCCATCTTCTGTGCGCCCGTCATCGGTGCGCTCGTTTTGAGAAAGCGAAACTCGTTTGAGTGGCAGGTTGTGCAGCTCGGATGATCGCGCGCGACGTGCGCCGCATGACTAAAGCGAACCCGGCCCGGACTGAGCGCGCCGCGCTCCATCTCAACGTCAGACGGCATTTGAAACGCCTGCGCGGCCATTTTCGTGTCAACCGTTTGCGCGTCGTCGCTTGTGACGTTTTGTGCGGGCGTGCGCAACCTGATGCCGCTATAACCGAGCGCCGCCGCGCCGATAATAAAGACGATGCCGAGCGCAAGCGAAAGCGCGGTGGCTGCGCGCTGTTGCGTGTGAAGAACTGCGACGGCGGGCAATTCAGGCCGGTGTCGTACGCTTGCAGCTTCGGCTAATTCTTCTGGCGGAAAGACATTCAGATATTTGACTGCCAGACCAAACAGCAGAAAGCCTGCGCCGACAATCGAGGCCGTGACGGAAATCTCCGTCCAGGAAGGAAAATAGCGAACGCCCGACGAAGCATCCATCCCCGTGATGCTCACATTCAGACGGTTCATGATAAAGCCGAGCACCGTCAGCACCGCTCCGATAAAAAGACCGAGCTGATTACGCCGGACGCGCGGGATGAGAAACATCACGGCGGGCGCAATCACGCCGAGCGTCATCTCGGCGAGAAACATCCGCCCTTCGTAGGTCGGCTCGAAAGCCAAGGCGAGCGCGCCGCGCGAGTCGAGGTCAATCACCTTGATGACTAGATAGACGAGCAGCGCGACGGCGGCGACTGCGCCGAGTTGCCGGAGCAAGTTTGATTCAAGGCTTTTGCGAAACGCGCGCAACGATAGATACGACTCAAAGATCGTCATCGTGCAGCCCAGGGCGATAGCCGAGACCCAAAAGAAGACTGGCAGCAGCGGCGTGTACCAGAGCGGGTGCAGCTTGTGCGGGACGATCAAATAGAGCGTGCCCAAACTTGATTGATGCAATGTCGAAAGCAGCACGCCGATGATGACGAGCGGGACGGTCATCGCCTTGACGATTTTGTATAAACGCTCAAGGCGCAGCCGCTCAAAAACGATTGGGCTAAACTCCAAAGCAAGCACCGTCGTGTAAAGCGTCACGCACCAGCCCACCTCAAACATCACTGAATGCGGATTCCACATGATCAGCGGATGCCAGACGTTGTAAGGACGACCAAGATCGAACATCAGCGCCACGATGACGAGCGAATAGCCGAGAAAGGCCGTGAGGATCGCCGGGCGGATAATGGGGCGGTAGCGTTCGACGTTGAAGATGTAAACGACCGCGCTCATCGTAAAACCGCCTGCCGCGAGCGCCACGCCGCACAGGATGTCAAAGCCAATCCAGATGCCCCAGGGAAATTCGTCGCTCAAGCCGGTCGTTGCCGAAAGACCCTGCGTAAATCGCAAGTATGTCGTGTAGAGTCCGGCCAACATGATGGCGAGCAGCACGCCGCGCCAGAAAGTCAGTTTTGGTAGATTGATCTTTATCATTTACTCCTCCCCTCGCCTTTCTATTGAAGAGAGCTAAAAGGTTTTTGAGACCTTACTGATCGCGGCCTGCATCCTTATCTGCTTCGCCAACGCGCTCGCGCTCTATCGCCTTCCGCAAAGCCTCGCGCTGCTCGCGCTCATGCCGCGCAACCTCTGTGCGACGACTTGTGATCCACCACACGCCGCACATCAGAACGCCGCCGATTGAGACGACTTTCGGAATCTGATGAAGCACTTTCCACGTCAAAAGCGGCAGAGGCTCGTGCAGCAAATCGGTTCGATAG
>CBDUCU010000275.1:0-5555 GCA_965365725.1 uncultured bacterium
GACGGGCACGAAATTGTCTGGCAATGGATCAAGGGACATGCGGGCCACGTGGCACAGGAGGCCGTCGATCGGGCCGCGCGCGACATCGCGGCGCTTGGCGCAGCCGACGAAGGACTGTTACGCGAAGCGGCGGAATCGGTCGCAGCATCGAGACGCTGAATAAATTTTTGATTTAGAGAATGGTTGAGGGAATGAGTAATCAAGAGACAGGAGAGACACAGTTTATTGTTTGAGATGTGTCTGCGCTGGTTAATATCCAAACTACTCGATTGCTCAATTGACGCACGCTGTTTATGGCTTTTTTGATCACACGCTCGATAATTACGCGGCTGTTGGTCTTGACGGCGATGTGCGTGTGCGTGCCGTTTACGGCGAGAGCGCAACAACCGCCCGCGTGGTCATGGCAGAACCCTCTGCCACAAGGCAACGCGGTTCACGCCGTGCGTTTTGCCGACGACCGCCTGCACGGGTGGGCGGCTGGGGCAAGCGGCGTGCTCTTGCGAACGCGCGACGGCGGCTTTAGCTGGAAAGAGCAACGCGTCGCCACTTCTTCGTCGTTCTACGCGCTCTTTGTCAAAGACAGAAAGACGGCAGTCGTCGTCGGCTCGCGCGGCCTTGTGCTCGTCACGAAAAACGGCGGCGACCGTTGGATCGAACGAAAGACAGGTGTGAGCAATCATCTCTACGGCGTGGCGTTTGCGCCCGATGCGATGCACGGCTGGGCCGTCGGAAGCTACGGCCAGATTATCTCGACCAAAGACGGCGGGCTGACATGGAAAGAGCAATCATCGGGCACAAGAGCGCACCTGACGGCTGTCGCTTTTGCCGATGCGAAGCGCGGTGTAGCGGTGGGCGATGCGGGCGCATTGCTTGTGACGGACGACGGCGGCGCGGTGTGGCAGAATCAATCCGTCAAAGACGGCGTGCCATTGACAAGCGTGGCCTTTGCAGGCACTTCTGAAAAAGCGGTTGCGGTCGGACACGGCGGCACAATCCTTCGCACATCGGACGGCGGGAAAAGTTGGACGCGACTTGATGCGTTTACACGCACTGACCTGCTCTCGGTCTTTTTTAAGGATGAAGCGAATGGTTGGATTTCGGGCGATGAAGGGCAAGTTTTGAAGACCGCAAACGGCGGCGAGATATGGTTTCCCGTGAGCGTCAAAACACGTCCGCGATTGTCGGCGCTCTATTTCGCGGATGCATTTACAGGCTGGGCGGCAGGACGCGATGGATTAATCTTGCGCACGGACGATGGCGGCCTTGTGTGGCGGCGACTGACCGAAGGCGGGCGCGACGATCTGACAGACATCTTCTTTCTCGACGACTCTTACGGCTGGGCCGTCGGCTCGCGCGGACGCATACTTCATACTTCGAGCGGCGGCAAGCGTTGGGCGCAGATGCATTCAGGCGTTCAGTCACAACTCAACGGAGTCGTCTTCGCAGACCGTGAGACGGGGTGGGCCGTCGGCGACGGCGGCATGGTGCTGCGCACAACAAACGGCGGTCTTGTGTGGGAGAAAGTGCCGACCGAGACAAAAGCAGCGCTCTTTGCCGTCCATTTTGCCGATAAGAAGCGCGGACTTGCGGCTGGCGCAAGCGGTACGATCCTGAGCACCGAAGACGGTGGAGAAACATGGAGCCTGTGCAAAACGCTGTCGCTCTCATGGTTCGAGTCCGTTGCGCATATCGATGAAAAACGCGCTGTCGCCGTCGGCTCGCAAGGGACCATCATACGCACAGAAGACGGCGGTGAGACTTGGCAGTTTGTTGAATTGAACGCGAAAGAATGGCTCTATGCGGTCAAATTCTTTGACGCGTTGCGCGGATTTATCGTAGGCGAAAATGGACTTGTCCTGCGCACAGACGACGGCGGGAAGACATGGAAGGATCAGGAGTCGGGCGTAAAGATCAATCTCTATTCCGTGTCTTTGGCGAGCCGCGACGAGGCGATGATTGTCGGCGAGCAGGGGCGCGTTCTGCAAACCAGAGACGGCGGTGAGACTTGGGAGATGCAGGCGACGCTGACGACCGCATCTCTGTTTGGAGTCGCCTATCGCGGTGGCGACGCAGCATGGGTCGCCGGTCGCGGCGGCGCAATCCTCCGCCGCACGGATACGCTCGCGACCATAAAGATTCCACGTCCCAAACTTCCCCCTGCCCTGCGCAACGCGCCGCCGCGTATGAAGACGCAGGATCAAGCCGACATGGTCGCTCCCTTAATCGACGACGACATCCCGCGTGCTCTGCCGCCAGAACCCAAAGCTACGCCGAAACCATAAGGCAAAAGTAAAAAGGTAAAAGGCAAAAGTAGGAGCGTACGAATGGCTCTCCTACTTTTGCCTTTTACCTTTTTACTTTTGCCTTTTTCACGTGCGATACGGATGATCCTTCGCATATGAGTAGGCGAAGTAGGCTGCGATGATGTGGACTATCCAGCCGAGCGTGCCGGCTGAGCCGATCCATGAAATTCCGGTCAGCACCAGCCAGATGAGACCGATGATGATCTGGCCGTTATAAATCTGTCCGATGCCGGGGATAAGAAAACTGAGAAGTCCTGCGATGAATGGGTCGCGTTTGCCGCTCATTTCTGAATCACCTCCGCCGGTCTATACGCACGCAACAGAGATAGGGTTCAGGGAATATGGGACGCGCATCCATGCCTCTCTTTAACTCTCGCAGAACTTCGAGACAGTTTCGACAGGTCTGTTAGACAGGCGTGGATGCGCGTCCTACTGTGGCGCTTCAGTATCGACGCGCCGAACGTCGATGATCTCGGCGCGGAAATCGCGCATGATCTTTTGCACTTCCGGACGAGCGACAGCCCACTCGCGCAGACTCTCTCGCTCTCGCTTCGCTGCATCTTCAGGCGTTGGCGGCATGTCGTCGGCCTCGCCCGCTTCACGCACGACGATTGAAACTCCAACGGCGTGGCCGGCCACCTCGCGGCAAACCTCTTGCAGCAGCCGCACATTGTCGGGCTTGGCGAGCGTATCGCGCAGGTGCTTTTTGTCTGGCGTAAACGCGACAAATAGTTCGGTCTCGCTCATGCGCGATGTCCGCGCCTCTTCAAGAGCGACGGCAAGAAATGGCTTGCGTCGCGCATCGAGAGCGCGCTTGATACGCTCGACGGGGCCGTCGTCGCCAAGAGAAGCTGCGGGCGCAGAAGGTGCGGTCGAGTTATTTATCGCGCTATGGTTTCCATCCGGCGGCGCGAGAGGCTCAAACGAAGATTTTTGCGAGATGCTGCTGTTGCGCGCGCTTGCACGTACAGCGCCGTCTGATGGAAACGGCGGCTCGTCGTCGGCAAAAGAAGCCGAAGACGTGAAGCGCTCTTGTGCGGACGGAACAAGCTTGAGACCTGTAAAGCTCGAAGAAGACTGTTCCGTCGTATGCGGTGGGGAAACATCTGCCGGAACGCTTGAAAGATCGAGCGGCATGTTTGTGCCGGATGCGTGCGCGACATTCGTTGAAGTTGAAAATGAGGTTGATGAAGAAAAGCCGCCACTGCTTCCGCGTCGCGGCAGATTGCCGCCCGCACCGGAAACAGGCGGCGCAGATGAAGAGCCTCCACCATCGGGAGCGCGCCCCGTCCTCACCGTTTCTTCAAGCGTGCTCAGACGTTCGAGGATTTGCGCAAGCGGCGCGAGTCGTCGCATCTCGATGAGTTTTACGAGACCGATTTCAAGTTGGTAACGCGGGTGCGCGCTCTCGCGCAAGTTCTTCTCCGTCTCGGTCAAACTATGGAAGAAGCGGACAAGGTCTGACTCGGAAAAATCCTTCGCTTCTTCAATCAACATGCGTCGTCCCGCGTCGTCCGCATCCGTCAAGGCGGACGAGTCGCCAGCGACCTTGACGACGAGAAGGTCGCGTACGTGCGCGAGCATGTCGCGGCAAAAGTTCCTCAAGTCATGACCGCGCGAGCTGAGTTCGTCGACGACCGCAAGCGCCTCCGCAGGACTCTTCGTCGCCACCGACCGCATCACGCGCGCAAGCATCTCGCTTCCGGCCAGCCCAAGCGCGGCTTCAACATCCGTCGTCTCAATCTTGCCGTCGCTAAAACTGATGACCTGATCGAAGGCCGACTGCGCGTCTCGCATCGAGCCTTCGCCCGCGCGCGCAATCTCGCGCAACGCCTCATCCGAGACTTTGACCTTCTCGGCCTTTGCAATCAGACGCAGGCGTTCCGCGATCTTGGCCGTAGCGATGGTGCGAAATTCAAACTGCTGACAGCGCGAGAGAATTGTATCTGGAACTTTGTGCGACTCTGTCGTCGCCATGATAAAGAGAACGCGCGGGGGCGGCTCTTCCAGAGTTTTGAGCAGCGCGTTAAAGGCTGCGCCCGAAAGCATATGGACTTCGTCGATGATAAAGACTTTGTAGCGGTCGCGCGCGGGCCTCACGCCGACCGTGTTGATGATTGCGTCGCGCACGTTGTCAACGCCGGTGTTTGATGCCGCGTCGATCTCAAGCACGTCAATCGAACGGCCTTCGGCAATCTCGCGGCACGACGGGCAGGAATCTTTATCGGTAAACGCACAGGGCAACGGTGTCGGGCCTTCCGCCTTGTGACAGTTGACGGCTTTTGCCAGAAGGCGTGCGGTCGTCGTCTTGCCTACGCCGCGCGCGCCCGAGAAGAGATATGCGTGATGAAGACGTTCGTGCTCGATGGCGCTCAGAAGGGTGCGCGTGATGTGCTCTTGGCCCGTCACCTCTTCAAAGGTCTGTGGCCGCCATTTGCGTGCGATGACTTGATAAGACATTTTAGCGATTAGCAGTCAGCTTTTAGCTTTGATCTTTTGCATTAACTCGACGCGGTTGCCGAATGGGTCGAAGAAAGAGAAGCGCGCGATGGACGGCAAGGCGGGTTCGTCTCTGGTTCGCACGCCATGCTCTTCGAGATACTTTCTCACGCCATCGATGTCTTCCACTTCAAATGCGGGATGACGTTTTGAAGCCGTGACCTCATCTTCAATTCCGACGTGCAATTGAATGTCTGCAATCTCAAACCAGATGCCGCCGCTCGGCTTGAGCGCTTCCGGTTTCTCAATTTCTTTGAGGCCAAGCACGTCTGCATAGAAGGCGCGCGCACGGTCTTCGGCTCCGCGCGGGATGCAGACCTGAACGTGATTCAAACGATTAAATCGGATTTTCATCTACGACCGGAAAGCGAAAAGAGTTGCTGCGCGAAGCGCGCGCTCGTGGTCGAAACTTTTGCGACGCTGGATTGTGCTCCAACATCGACGGCTTCGGCAAGAGCGCGCCTTTATCAGGCGCGGCAACTCTTTCACAGAATTGGCCAGACTCCGGACTAACCCGCAACACACGCCGCCGCCACTACCGTTGCTCCGTTCCCGGCCTGGCGGGGTTCGCGGGGCAAGCGTTGTGCGGAGCCCGAAGTCTGATAAATTTTCAAAACCGCAGATGTTGGATGTTAGATGCTAGATGCCGGTTTTGCAAATCCACTGATTTCTAACACCAGAATTTCTGGCGGAGAGGGTGGGATTCGAACCCACGGTACGGTTCCCCGTACACAGCATTTCCAGTGCTGCCAG
>CBDUCU010000276.1:0-5520 GCA_965365725.1 uncultured bacterium
TTTGAAGTGCTCTTGACGTTGCTTTGCGGCGCGCCTTGCACATCACGCGCCGGCGCAGCCTCTTTGACAACGTAGATGCCGGAGTTTTGTGCGTCGGCTTCAACTGCCGCTTCGGCCTCTGCGTCTTCATCATTGAGCACGGCTGCCTTGTTCGGGTCAACCTTCGGACGTGGAATAAGGTTCTCGTCGGCAAGCATCGCCGGCGTAGCGCCCCGCGAGCCGAAACGATGACTCAGACGTTTATAGACTTTGCCGGCAATCTCGGCAGCAATCTTCCCACGCTCGGATGAACCTTTGGTGACAACGGCGACAGCGATCTTCGGATCATGAACAGGCGCAAACGAGGTGAAGAGTCCGAGCCAGGTGCGATATTGATCCTGACTGATGCAGGTTCCGGTTTTACCGGCGATGGTCTGCACGGGGTCGTACGCTCTTCGCGCGCTGCCGTAATTGACCGCTCCGATCATGCCGGGGATGACGCGACGCAGATGCTCCTGCGGGACATCGACCTTGGCGCGCACGATGCGCTTAAACTTAACTGTCTCCTGAGGCGTGCGCGGCAAATGAGGAACTAAAAGCTCGCCGCCGTTGGCAATGGCCGAAGCCATGTTGGCGAGTTGGACGGGTGTGACCTCAAAATCGTCGCCGTGCGAGGACATGCGGTTCAGAGCAAAACCCTCTTTTGGCTCAGGCAGTTTTCCGGCAGATTCGAGCGGGTGATTGATACCCGTTTGCTGGCCTAATCCGAGCTTGCGCGCATAGTCGATCATGCGGCTAAAGCCGACCTGCCCGCCGACGCGCTGGAAGTAGTAGTTATTGGAGTAAGCGAGTGAATCCGTCAGATCGATGTTGAGGCTGCCGGTCGAGATGTTGACGGTCTGGACGGGGTCGATCACATTGTCGGAAAGGCCTGCCAGCCCGGTCACAAGCTTAATCGTCGAGCAAGGCTTGAAGCCGCGGCGCAACCCCCATTCCTGATTGACGACCGTATAGACCTGTCCCGATTTGGGGTCCATGACGACGACCGACCCGGCGTGATGTCCAAGCGCATCGATAGCGGCGCGGCGCACTTCCAGGTCTTCGCCGGTCGTTTCGTCGCGCAAAATGTTGGCCTGCGTCTCATCGCGGAAGGCCTGATCCTGTGCACGTATGCGTGCGAGATAGAGTGCGCGCGCAATGGCCGCTTGACGGGCACGCTCTTCAGCCTCACGGCGGCGACGCGCCTGTTCGTTCAAATAAGCCAGACGCTCGCGTTTCGACATCCGGCGCAGCTCTTTTTTGCCGACGACGCGCGCCGACTCACGACGCTCGTCGCGGCGTGCGCGGCGGTCGTTCTTTGAGGCGCGGTCGTTTTTCGCAGCACGATCACGACGATTTTCCGCGCGACGCTCGGCGCGCTTGTCCCTCTTGCTCGTCGTTTGCCGAGCGACATCCCTTTTGCTCTTCGGCGCAGTTTTTTCACGCCCTTTAATTTCAGTCGTTCGCGCTCGCGTACCAGCGCAGACTTCACAGACTTCTTTGCGACGGCGGCGCGTGCTGCCTTTTTGGGCGGTGTTTTGGCGGCTACGGGCATCGCGCCAAGCGAGATGATAAGCGCGAATAGAGCGAGCGCGGGGGAAGCATGACTTCGGGACATCAATAATTTCCTCTGTGCTGTTTGATACAACTTGACGGTCACAGGCTTAGTGCAGATGCGAGGGCTGCGGTTAGGCCTGTGCCGCCGGTTAATGCTTTCGATGCGTAGAACTGAGGTTTGTTTGCGCGCGTTTAGGCCGCACGCCGCGCGTATCTTGAAAGGTCTGTTTGTCGAAAGACTGATACATTAAAGCTCTTTCGCCTGGTAAATGTGTCAAACTTCAGTTCGTTGCCGACAGTGCTGGAGAGTGCGGTCTCCGGGAGGGGTTTGCGCTGGAGACCAAGCTGAATATAACATCTGCGTTGCGAACCCGGCAACAAAATAATCGTCAACCCCTTTAGCTCTCCCTTTTAGACTGCAGACGTGCAAGTCATACTGAAAAGAGTTCGGCCTTAAAATCATAGCGCGCCCGAGACGGGATGAAACTGCCCAATCTTTTTTACACCTTTCGCATGCGGCTTTTGCTCGTGCTGGCTCTGCTGCTCGTCGGCACGCTCGGCGTTCAGTATTACCTCTTCTACCGCGAAGAGTTGCGCCGGGCCGTCATTATCGCCGAGCAGGAGCAGGCGCTTGCCGCAAGCACGGCCCTTGCTCTCGCAAGTATTACGGCCACGCCGCCCGTCTATCTATGGCAGATGGATCGGATGCGCCCCACGCCTTTTCTCAAGGAGCAAGAGGGCCGCGTTGTCAACATCCTCATCGTCAACGAACAGGGACGCGTCGATGACAGCCTCGATCCGGAATATGCTCCGACCACGCTGGACGATGGGACGGCCAAATATTTCAACATCGCCGACATTCAACTGCCCAGACTTGTCGAAGCCGGGCAGACAACGCACGACATACGCCGACTTATTCCTGATGCGCCGCCGCCTTCGGAGCGGCCGGTAGCCGGTGAATCGCGCGCCTTTCCCATCCCCGTTGAAACAAGCGACGGGGTCAACTACATCATCGTCGTACTCGGCGCAGCCAAAACGCCGCACAACGATTCATGGGAAGACGTTGTGCGGCCTCTTCTGCCCACGCTCGGAGTCTTTCTGCTGGCGACCGCTGCCGCCGCAATTCTCGTCTGGCGTTTTACGCGTCCGATCCGCGCGCTCTCGGGCGCTACGCAACGCGTCGCCGCCGGTCATTTCGACTTTCGTGTCGAGGGCGCTGACCGTCGAGACGAAACGGGCGCGCTCGTCTCGACCTTTAACGAGATGATCGACCAGCTCGGCCATATGCGCGAGCTTGAAGCAAAGGTAAAACAGGCCGAACAATCTGCCGTCGTCGGTCGTCTGGCCTCGGCCATTGCGCACGAGATTAGAAATCCGCTCAACTACATCAACCTGACGCTTGACCATCTGCGCACTTCCCTCGCCCCTGAAGACGAGAAGAAGCGTGAGACGTTCGGGCGACTCGCCGACCAGCTTAAGGCTGAGGTCGCACGCATCAACACGCGCATCACCGAGTTTCTTAAATACACGCGGCCCGCCGCGCTCGACAAGCGCTTGCTTGATCTGCGCGAAGTTGTTGCAGACTCGCTGCGCATGATTGAAGTGCAGGCCGAAGAGACGGGCGTTGAAACAAGCATTAAGGGGGACGAGAACCTTCCGCACATTCTGGGCGACCGCGAGTCTTTACGTTCCGTCTTTACAAACCTTATCATCAACGGCATGCAGGCGATGGGGGGCGAAGGTGGTCGTTTGACCGTCACACTTTCAACGCAGGACGGATATGTCCGCGCCGATGTGTCCGACACAGGGCGCGGCATCCCCGCCGAAAACATCTCGAAAATATTTGAGCCTTACTTTTCAACCAAAGACACGGGGACAGGACTCGGGCTTGCCATTGTTAAAAAAGCCGTTGACGATCACGGCGGCACAATCAAAGTGGAGAGCGCACAGGACACAGGCACAACGTTTATTGTGACACTACCGATAGGAGGTGATAAGTGATAAGTAATGAGTGATGAGTGATGAGTAAGAAACTGTCTTTACTTACTCATCACTCATCACTCATCACTCATCACTCATTCATAATGGCACGCAAAAGCATACTCATCGTTGACGACGAGCGACCGCAGAGAGAGATACTTGAAGCGATTCTGAGTTCTGCCGGGTACGAGGTGACGAGCGCGGCCTCGGGTGAGGCTGCCCTGAGGATTGCGCGCGAGCGAAGGCTCGATCTGGCGCTGACGGATTTGAAGATGACTGGGATGGACGGCATCGAGCTTTTGTCGAAGCTTCTCGCCTACGATTCTTCAATCATCGTCATCCTTTTGACGGCTCACGGCTCGGTCGATTCGGCGAAAGAGGCTCTCCGGCGCGGCGCGTTCGACTATCTGGAGAAACCTTACGACCGCGAGACTCTGCTCGAAACCATCCAGCGCGCGCTCGCCCGGCTCGATGCTCTCGATTCCGAGATCATGTCGGTTTCGCCCGAGATGGAAGCGGTCAAGAAGATGATCCTGAAGGTCGCGCGCTCGACCTCGACCGTGCTCATACGCGGCGAGTCGGGCACGGGCAAAGAGTTGATTGCGCGCGCTATCCACACGCAAAGCCCACGCGCCGACCAGATGTTTCAGGCCGTCAACTGTGCGGCCATCAACGAGAACCTTCTGGAATCGGAATTGTTCGGTCACGAAAAAGGCTCTTTTACGGGCGCGCATGCCGAGAAGAAGGGCTTGTTTGAAGTTGCAGACAAAGGCACGCTCTTTCTCGACGAGATAGGCGAGCTGGACGTGTCGATGCAGGCGAAGCTTTTACGTGCGCTTCAGGAGCGAGAGATTCGTCGCGTCGGCGGCACACGGGCGATTAAGATTGACGTGAGGGTCGTCGCCGCCACCAACCGCGACCTGCGCGCGATGGTTTCTGATGGGCGCTTCCGCGACGATCTTTACTATCGCATCAACGTTCTATCCATCGACGTGCCGCCGCTTCGTGAGAGACGCGAAGACATTGACCTACTCATCGACTTCTTCATCAAAAAACATACGCGCAACACCTCGCGCCTTGTGCGCGGCATCGATACTGACGCGCGCCGTCTGATGAACGATTACTCTTGGCCGGGCAACGTCCGTCAACTCGAATCTGCAATCGAGCGTGCCATTCTTCTGGCCGAGGGAGACTACATCACAGTTGAAGACCTCCCGCTTGAAGTCAGGCAGGAATCTAAGCCCGCGCCCGAAGGTGGATTCAAACTGCCGCACGAAGGTCTCGTCTTCGAAGACATGGAGCGCAACCTCATCCTTCAAGCAATGGACCGCACCGACTACAACATTACAAAGGCCGCCAAACTGCTCGGTCTTACTTTTCGTACTCTTCAATACCGTCTTGAAAAATTCGGCATCAAACGTCCCGACAAGCACGGCGATGAGGAAGACATCGAAACTGATGAGACGGCGTAAGGTACGGCTCTCATGGTAATAATTATCGGATTTCCGTTATTGGTGATTGTTGTGGGCGCTATTTTGATGCTCTATGCCAACCAAACCTCAACATTCGGGAGGCTCGCCACGCTCGCTAGCTTTGTGTTTATCTTCGGTGGCATCGGCGCGCTCATCCTTTCATTGGTTGTAGCTCCCGCCCTCCATCTATTTTTTGCCTCAGACTTGGTTGTCGGACTCGGCTTCATGGCCGCGTATCTGGCAGGGGGATTAGCAGGTGGCGTATATGGTGTCTTTGCCACTATCCGCCTCCTCTCAAATGAGAATTCCGACTTTTTAAGCGGCGGACAAGAAAGCAAATGAACGTCATCGCCATCCTAGGTACTGCACTTGGCGCGGCATGGACATCGGGGATCAATCTCTATGCGACGGTCGCCGTGCTCGGTTTGTTGCAACGTTATGAGTTGGTCGGAAAACTTCCGGGCGGGCTTGAGGTGCTCGACAACTGGTGGAT
>CBDUCU010000277.1:0-5508 GCA_965365725.1 uncultured bacterium
CGCTCTCGAACGAGACTGAAGGGCCAGGCGTTGTCGTCTCGGCGCTTTGTCCCGGCCCGACCGAGACGGGCTTTGTCGCGGCTGCCGGGATGGAAAAGTCGAAGCTGTTTGAGGCAAACGTAATGGACGCGCGCACGGTTGCCGAGATCGGCTATCGCGGTCTGCTTGCTGGTAAGCGAGTTGTCATCCCCGGCTTTAAGAATTCCCTGATGGCGCGCACGGTCGGTCTGTTTCCGCGCGGACTCGTCACCAAAGTCGTCCGCCGCGTGCAAGAATCGCGCAACCATTAAAGAAAAGCAGATGACTGACATTCAAACTCTCTGCTCTGAATCACCTCTGTTGAATCTTTAGAGATATGGCTACAAGAATCATTCGCGCGCCGCGCGGCCCCGAACTCAACTGTAAGGGTTGGCATCAGGAGGCGGCGCTTCGTTGTCTGATGAATAACCTCGACCCCGATGTCGCGGAGCGACCCGAAGATTTGGTTGTCTATGGCGGCAGAGGCAAGGCCGCGCGCAGTTGGCCCGCATTTGAAGCAATCGTGCGCGAGTTGTCGCAGCTTGAGAATGACGAAACTTTGCTCGTTCAATCGGGCAAGCCCGTCGCGGTCTTTCGCACGCACGAATATGCGCCGCGCGTGTTGATTGCCAACTCGAACCTCGTCGGCGCGTGGGCCACCTGGGAGAATTTTCATGAGCTTGAGCGGCAGGGCTTGATGATGTACGGGCAGATGACCGCAGGCTCATGGATTTACATCGGCACGCAGGGCATCGTGCAGGGGACGTTTGAGACCTTTGCGGCGATGGCGGATCGTCATTTCGGTGGGACGCTCGAAGGACGCTTTGTTGTCTCGGGCGGGATGGGCGGAATGGGCGGCGCGCAACCTTTGGCGGCGACGATGAACGGCGCGGTCTTTCTCGGCATCGACGTTGACCGCGAGCGCATCGAGCGTCGAGTGCGAACAGGTTATTGCGACCGGCTGGCGTTTTCTCTCGATGAAGCTCTGCGAATTTGTGAAGACGCAATCGAGCAGAAGCGCGCCGTCTCAGTAGGACTCGTCGGCAACTGCGCGGAAGTACTTCCCGAAATTGTCAGGCGCGGTATCCGCGTCGATGCCGTGACGGATCAAACGAGCGCGCACGATCCTTTGAACGGCTATGTGCCCGCCGGCATAAGTCTCGAAGAGGCAGAAGAACTCCGTCGCACGGATGCGCGCGGTTATGTCGAACGCTCGACCCAGTCGATGGCTCGTCACGTCGAAGCGATGCTCGCGTTGCAGCGCGCGGGCGCAGTCGCCTTTGATTACGGCAACAACATACGCAAGTTTGCCTACGACGCGGGCTGCAAAGATGCATTCGACATTCCCGGCTTTGTGCCCGAATACATTCGCCCGCTCTTTTGCGAAGGCAAAGGCCCGTTTCGCTGGGTGGCTCTCTCGGGCGATGCGGAAGACATTCGCCGCACCGACGATCTCGCTCTCGAACTCTTTCCCGAAGACCAAACGCTCAACCGTTGGCTTCGTTTAGCGCGCGAACGCGTACAGTTTCAGGGACTTCCGGCGCGCATCTGCTGGCTCGGTTACGGCGAGCGCGCAGAGATGGGCGAGCGGATCAACGAACTCGTCAAACGCGGAGATTTGAAAGCGCCGATTGCAATCGGACGCGACCATCTCGACACAGGCTCGGTCGCCTCGCCCTTCCGCGAAACCGAAGGCATGCGCGACGGCTCAGACGCAATCGCCGACTGGCCAATCCTCAACGCGCTTCTCAACACCGCGAGCGGCGCAAGCTGGGTCTCGTTTCATCACGGCGGCGGCGTCGGCATCGGCTATTCGCTCCACGCCGGTCAAGTCTCTGTTGCCGACGGCACGGCGGAAGCGGCAAAGCGTCTCAACCGCGTTCTTACAAACGACCCGGGCATCGGTGTCGCGCGCCATGTCGATGCCGGATACGAAGAGGCCGCAGAGACGGCGCGCGCGAAAGGCTTGAAGATTCCGATGCTGTCGGCTGGCGAGAATTAAGACGTTTGTTTGATTGAGCGCGAGGAAATTACCGTGTGGTTGGTTCAACTCTCATCTGGCTTGTCGTCGTAAGTATTCCGCTCGCCCTCATCGTTATTCTCCTCATCCGGCATCGGCGTGAGACGCAAAAGACGGCGCGCATTCATAATGCCGATCTCGTTAAAGTGGTGTTGCATCTTGCCCCGCAGACTCTTGACGAATTGTTCGCGCTCTATGCGCAAGAGTTTGGCCTGGGAGCAGCAAGATACGCGCGCAGGACTTATCAAAAGTGGAAGGCGGGGAAAGTGCGTCCCAACAATCAGACCTTCAACCGCCTGCTCGTTCATCTTCCGAAGGTGATGAGCTTCGACTTGAAATGCGAGGTGCTAAGAAAGCTCCGCGAGGAATATTGCGCTAAAGATGATTATCAAATGACCATTCGCGCCGATCAGTGGCGCGAAACCGTCACGCCGCTCGTCAACACAATCATTGAAAAGTCTTACACGGCGGAGTTGCCCGTGCAGATTGAATCAAGGCTAAAGTGGTTGGCGGCTGACGACATGCTCGTCGCGCGCGCAATCCTCGCCGAATCGCAGGCGCAGGAGAGTAGAAACGCTTTGGCGCTTCTCGAAAAGGAGTTTGATAACATAGAGATGCTTGTTAAGAGCGCCGGAGGCAGGAGCAAGGTTACTCATGCCGTCGAGCTTCCCTTCGGGACGCTGACGTTGAAGATTAAGGAACGCTAGATCATGGCCGACGAAAAAGAAGAGCTTGTTCCCCAGAAGCAGTCGCTATTCAATTTGTCGGCTGACGAAATCCTCGACAACGCGCTTCAGAACCTCGACGAGAAGCAGGCCAGAGAGGTTTCAAGGAAGGCTTCCGACGAGGTTCTGCGGCTGGCGGTCGAGAAAAGGCGGGCCGAGCACCGAACCGATGCGGCACGCGACGAGATGCGCAATCTCCTCAACAACGCCAACCTCCTCGACCAGAGAGGCGGCGATTACCAGATTGACAGCTCGTTTGAGACGGCCACCGGCACGACTAAGGTTCAAATTCGGAAATCCAAAATGACGACGCTCATTATCACGGCAGCCTTCATTTTGGCGGCGCTCCTGTTGGCTGTCATTGTGCTCGTCACGAGATAAGCAGCCGCGCATGATAGTTTCAGACCGCCGTCGCACACACCACTGCCACACCAACAAATTTTCAAACCCGTGAGCCAGCAGGAAGATCAAGACCCGCAAGCGACGACGCATCTCACGCCTGAGCCTGTGGCCGTCACAGAATCGGGGACGCGACACGAGCGGGGGCGGGTGCGCCGCACGATTGGCGCGATGGCGATTGACGTTGCGCCGCTCAAGGTGTCGCGCGATTTTCGTCTGCTGTTCTTCGGACAGACGGTGACGTTCTTTGGGTCGATGATGACGTTTGTCGTGCTCCCCTGGCAGATGTATCAGTTGACGAAATCGTCTCTGGCCGTCGGGCTTTTGGGTATCGCAGAGTTTGTGCCGATCCTTTTGATGGCGTTTGTCGGGGGTGCGCTCGCAGATTATGTTGACAGGCGACGGATGGTGCTTTTGACGGAGCTTGCACTGGCGGCGGGCACGGGCGTTCTCATCTTCAACTCGCTGCTCGCAGAGCCGCGCGTGTGGGTGCTATATGTTTGCGCGTCGCTTTTTGCCGCGCTCAACGGGTTGCAGCGCCCCTCGCTTGATTCGCTTATTCCGCGTCTGGTTCCGACGGAGTTGATGCCGTCGGTCGCGGCGCTCAGAAGCGCGGGCACGACCATCAGCATGATTGCCGGGCCGGCGCTCGGCGGCGTGATTGTCGCATCCTTCGGCCCGGCCATCGCCTATTCAATCGACCTTTTAACTTTTGTCGCATCGCTCGTTGCGCTCTTACTCGTGCGCGCCGTGCCGCCGCCCGTCGGGGCCGATAGACCGAGCTTAAGCACAGTCATCGAAGGCTTGCGCTATGCTCGCAGTCGTCCGGAGCTGCTCGGCACATATCTTGTTGACATCAACGCGATGTTTTTCGGTATGCCGATGGCGCTCTTTCCAGCCATCGCCGAAAACTTCGGCGGCGCATCGGTCGCAGGTCTGCTTTACGCTTCGCCTGCCGCCGGAATGTTTCTCGCCACGATCACTTCCGGTTGGGCAAAGCGCGTCAACCGTCACGGTCTGATGGTCTCTGTTGCCGCCGCGTGTTGGGGCGCGGCGATTGTCGGCTTTGGTCTTGCAAAGTCTCTGTGGCTTGCGGTCGTGTGTCTGATGCTGGCGGGCGCAGCCGACATGGTGAGCGGACTTTTTCGTTCGACCATCTGGAATCAGACGATTCCTGACCACCTGCGCGGCAGGCTCGCGGGCGTTGAGATGGTGAGCTACACTGCGGGGCCGATGCTCGGCAACGTCGAGGCCGGGATAGCGGCCAAACTGTTCGGCGTGCGCGCATCCGTCGTCTCGGGCGGCATACTTTGCATCGCAGGAACGGCTGCGCTCGCGCTCTTGCTTCCCGCCTTCCTGCGTTATGACGGGCGCGAAGGTCTGGTGCGCAAGCAACAAGAGGAGGAGGCGCGTGCTCGCCTGCTCGAAAAGGCAAGCGTCTGATCGTTTTACATCTTATGACGGCGACCTCTTTTGCTTGAGCGCAGAGAGAGCGTAGGTTGCATCGACGTTTCCAACCAGCACCTTGACGGCTTACATAATCATGCGCCCTGACTAACCGTTGTGCGCGCCGTGACAGAAAAATTGAACGAGACCGGAGACACAAATCTTGCTCAACTTCGCCATCCAGACGGCGCACGACGCGGGCCGCATCCTTATGGAAAAGCTTGGCCGCGCGAAAATCTCGCATAAGGGCGACATCGATCTCGTCACCGAAGCCGACCTTGCCTCGGAGCGCCTGATCGTCGAGCGCATCCGAAGCCATCACCCGCGTCACACAATTCTTTCGGAAGAGGCGGGCGAGCTGCGCATCACGGGCGGAGAGGATTCCGCCTGGAAGTGGATTGTCGATCCGCTCGACGGGACGACCAACTACGCGCACGGCTACCCGGTCTTCTGCGTCTCCATCGCGCTTGAACACGAAGGTCGCATCGTCGTCGGAGTAGTCCACGACCCGACGCGCGACGAAACCTTTGCCGCCGCGCGCGGCGAGGGTGCGACCTTAAACGGTCGAACCATTCGCGCATCGAATGTGGATGAACTCAACCGCGCGCTCGTCTGCACAGGATTTCCTTACGATGTGCGCGGGCGCGACAACTTTGCGCGCCACTTCAGCAACTTCATCATGCACGCGCAATCTGTTAGACGCGATGGAGCAGCCGCGCTCGACATGGCTTACGTCGCTTGCGGACGCTTCGATGTTTTTTATGAAGACGGGCTGCGACCTTGGGACGTGGCCGCCGGTCTTCTGATTGTCGAAGAGGCCGGCGGTCGCGTCACACGCTACGACGGAACGCCGCTCGATATCTACTCGCCGCCGATAGTTGCAACAAACGGCCTCGTCCA
>CBDUCU010000278.1:0-5506 GCA_965365725.1 uncultured bacterium
ATGCGCCCTGTTGTTATCGGACGGAAGAACTGGATTCACGTCGGAAGCGAGGACGCTGGTCCCCGAGTCGCCGCCATTCTTTCGGTCGTCGAGAGTTGCCGCCGCCTTGGCATTCCGCTGCGCGAGTATCTTGCTGCCGTGCTGCCAGGGCTGGCGAATCTGTCCATTCAGCGCATTCATTCCTGCACGCCGGCTGCTCGGGCCTCGTCGCGCTTGTGATCAGCACGCGCTTTGGCGACACGCCGCAAATCCACTACGTCAAAACACCGGGCGGCGCGCGCACGCAGATGACTTTTTTCCCTGAGCGCGTCGGCGGCGGAAGCTTTCGCCCAAAGACGGGCGACAGCTTTGTCTTTGGTAAGGACGTAGGCGGGAACGAATTTTTCCAGATCTATCGCTATGACATGCAGGGCGGCGCAGTAACGATGCTGACCGACGGCAAGTCGCGCAACACAGGCTGGAACTGGTCGAATGCGGGCGACCGCGCCGTCTATAACTCGACGCGTCGCAACGGCAAGGATACCGATTTTTACATCGTCAATCCTTCAGACCCAAGCTCGACGCGGATGTTGATACAGGTTGAAGGCGGCGGCTGGGGCGCAGCCGATTGGTCGCCCGACGACCGCAAGCTTCTCATCGGCGAAGCGGTCTCCGCCAACGAAAGCTACATCTGGATTGCCGACTCTCAGACGGGCACGAAAGAGTTGCTCACGCCAAAGGGCGGCGCAGAGAAAATCTCTTATCAGGGCGCGCAGTATGCGAAGGACGGGCGCGGCGTTTATGTGACGACCGACAAAGATTCCGAGTTTCAACGCCTCGCCTATATCGACCTCGCCACAAAGAAGCACACCTATCTAACCGACCACATCAAGTGGGACGTTGATGCTTTTGAGATTTCGCCCGACGGTCGTCTGATCGCCTTTGTCGCGAACGAGGACGGCATCGGCCGTCTACACCTTTTGGACGCGCGCACGCGTAAGGAGCGGCCCGCGCCCAAGCTCCCCGTCGGGATTGTCGGCGGCATCGAGTGGCATCAGAACAATCGTGATTTGGGATTCACTTTTGTCTCGTCGCGCGGGCCGGCAGACGTTTATTCGCTAAACGTTTTGACGGGCAAGGTCGAGCGTTGGACGGAAAGCGAAACGGGCGGCATCGACACGTCGCAACTGCCTGAGCCTGAGCTTGTCCGTTGGAAGAGTTTTGACGGGCGCGAGATAAGCGGATTTCTTTATCGTCCGCCCGCGCGTTTTACGGGCAAGCGTCCCGTCATCATCAACATACACGGCGGCCCCGAAGCTCAATCGCGCCCCTCTTTTCTTGCGCGAAACAACTTCTTCCTAAACGAGATGGGCGTTGCCATAATCTATCCGAATGTGCGCGGCTCGTCCGGCTATGGAAAGACATTTCTTGCGCTCGACAACGGAATGAAACGCGAGGGCACATACAGAGACATCGACGCTCTTTTGGATTGGACAAAGACGCGCCCCGACCTCGACGCTTCGCGCGTGATGGTAACGGGCGGCTCTTACGGCGGGCATATGGCGTTTGCCATTGCGACTTATTACAGCGACAAGATTCGCGCTTCGCTCCCCGTCGTTGGCATCTCGAATTTCACGACGTTTCTTGAGAACACCGAGAGCTATCGGCGCGACTTGCGACGCGTCGAATACGGTGACGAGCGCGACCCGGAAATGCGCAAGTTCTTTGAGCGTACCGCGCCGCTTAACAACGCCGGGAAGATCAAAAAGCCGATCTTTATCGTGCAGGGTTACAACGACCCGCGCGTGCCGCGCACAGAATCGGAGCAGATAGTTAAAAAGGTAAAGGGCAACGACACGCCCGTCTGGTTTTTGATGGCGCGCGATGAAGGGCACGGGTTTGCAAAGAAGAAGAATCAGGATTTTCAGTTCTATGCGACTGTGATGTTTGTCGACGAGTATCTGCTCAAATAAGAGCTTCTGTGAGTCTTGCGTAGATGACAGGAATTTTTTCACTGCCAGGACAGAGCAGGCACAGTTTTTAGATTGAAACGCGCCTGCTCTGTCTCGGTGGTGAGTCAATATCTTCAAACGGTCAACCGCCATTTGATCAAAGGCCCCCGCTTCGCGCGGCGGGCCCATTTTTTTTGTCAAAGTACATCCAAAATCGCCTCACGCTTTTACAAAAAAATGACATTCATAAACCGCTAACTGCGACATCGAAACCGGGTCGTAAGAACACATCGTGTTAAACTTGACGTACCCGTCAAACCGCCTTTTTGTTTGTATTCAGTTTTGTATGCAGTGGCGATCAATGAATAGAGCCTTTTTTATAAACTCCGGTCGTGTGTGCGTTTTAATGCTCGCGGCGGCAATATCTTTTGTCGGCTGTAAGAGCGATTATCCGGCTGGAGCAAGACAGGAGCGTCCCGGCGGGGGCGGCGGACGCGGCGAGCCGCGACAGGTCAAGGTTGCACGCGCTGAAGAGATGCCGATGGGACAGAGCGTCGCTGTCAATGGAACGCTCGCCGCATTCGATCAGGCCGACGTAAGCATCAAAGTTCCCGGACGCATCCAGACAATTACGGTCGATCTTGGAACTCCGGTCAGACGAGGCCAGCTCATCGCGCGCGTCGAGCCGCAGGATTACGAGCTGCGCGTCCGCTCAGCCGAAGCCGCTTTGCAGCAGACGCGCGCGCGTCTCGGACTCTCGCCTGAATCGGGCGGCGACCGCGTCGACCCGGAGCAGACGGGCACAGTCAAACAGGCGCGCGCCGTTCTCGAAGAAGCCAAGGTCAGCCGCGACCGTGCTGCGACGCTCGTGCAGCAGGGAGTCATTGCGCGTGCAGAGTTTGACAGCGCCAACGCTGCGTTGCGCGTGGCGGAAAGCCGTTATCAGGATGCGATTGAAGAGATACGCAACCGCGAGGCGCTGGTCGCACAACGTCGGACCGAGCTTGCGCTGGCGCGCCAACAGCTTGCCGATACGGCCGTCTATGCGCCCTTCGACGGCATGATTCAGGAGAAGCTGGCGAGCGTCGGCGAATACGTCGCCGCAGGCGCGCCGCTTGTTAGGCTTGTGAAGATGAATCCGCTTCGCTTCCGCGCCGAAGTGCCGGAGCGCGATGCTTCAAGCATGCGCGCCGGACAAATGTTGAGAGTCACGGTCGAAGGCTCGCCGCGCGCCTACGCAGGTCAGGTCGTGCGCTTGAGCCCGACGATACGCGAGCAGGGGCGCATCCTTGTCGTTGAAGCCGACATCTCAAATGACGGGTTGCTGCGTCCGGGTTCGTTTGCCTCTGCCGAGATCGTCGTCAACGACACGGAGATGGCCGTCACCGTCCCGACGAGCGCGATTGTCACATTCGCCGGTATAGAAAAAGTGTTGGTCGTCGAGGGTGGCAAGGCCTTAGAAAAGCCGATCACGACGGGCAGGCGCGCCGCCGAGTGGACTGAGGTTTTAAGCGGCATCAATCTCGGCGAGTCGGTCATTCTTGAGCCGGGCAATTTACAATCAGGTCAACCCGTCAACGTCGTCGAATGATTCGATAAGGCCCATCTGCGAGACACAGATACGCACTTGAATGCTTTGATTGTCATCGTAGAAAAAGATATTAACTTGAGACGGAAACGTCGAAACGGCGGGCAGCTTAACGGTGAGTGAACAGACGCGTCGTGAGTTGAAAGCGTTATGCAGAAGTTAGCCGAAATATGTATCAAGCGACCGGTCTTTGCGTCGATGATTATCCTCGCGCTGGTCGTGGTGGGCGCAGCCGGTTACATGCGGCTCGGCGTTGACCGCTTTCCATCGGTCGATCTGCCGACGGTAAGCGTGCGCGTCTCTCTGCCGGGCGGCTCGCCCGAAGAGGTCGAGAACCTCATCACGCAGCCCGTCGAAGAAGTCGTCAATACGGATGACGGCATCGACGAATTGCGCTCGATCTCAGGTCAGGGCACGTCGATCATCATCGCTACTTTCAAGCTCGACCGCGATATCGAAACTGCCGCACAGGACGTGCGCGACCGCGTGGCGACGGTCGTGCGCCAACTGCCTGACGACGCAACGCCTCCGGTCGTCTCAAAATTCAATAACGACAGCGCGCCCATCATGACGGTTGCACTATCAGGCAACCGCTCTTTGCGCGAACTAACCGAACTGGGAGACAAGATCGCGCGCCCGCAGCTTGAGCGCATTGGCGGCATCGGCGAAGTGCAGGTCGTCGGCGGACTTGAGCGCGCCATCAACGTCTGGGTCGACGCTGATCGTTTGGCTGCCTATCAGATTCCGATCACGTCTGTCCGGCAAGCGCTGCAACGCCAGAATGCAGACGTGCCCGGCGGAAACGTCACGACGGGGCGCGAAGAGTTGACGCTGCGCACGCTTGGTCGATTTATCGATCCGCGCTCGATGAATGATCTCGTCATCGCCAATGTTGGCGGCTCGCCGATACGCGTCCGCGATGTGGGACGCGTCGAAGACGGAACGAAGGAACAGCGCAGCCTTGCGCGTCTCGACGGTGTGCCGACCGTTATTCTCGACATCCGTCGGCAGTCGGGCGCAAACACGGTCGAAGTCATCAACGGTGTCAAGCGTGAACTGGGGCGGGTCGGCGCACAGTTGCCCGATGACGTAAAGCTCGAAATCATTCGCGACCAGTCGCGCTATATCGAAGCGGCGCTGCACGAGATTCAGGTGCACCTAGTTTTGGGCAGCATCCTTGCCTCTCTGGTTGTGCTTCTTTTTATGCGCTCCTGGCGCTCGACTTTGATTGCCGCAGTCGCGATTCCGGCATCGGTCATCGCCACTTTCGGCATGATGAGCGCGCTCGACTTCACTTTGAACAGCGTGACGATGCTCGCGCTCGTGCTGATGGTCGGCGTGGTTATTGACGATGCAATCGTCGTTCTGGAAAACATCTTTCGCTTTATCGAAGAAAAGCGAATGCGCCCGATGGAGGCGGCGCGCGAGGCGACAAAAGATATCGGCCTCGCCGTTCTGGCGACGACGCTTTCGCTCGTCGTCATCTTTGTACCCGTCTCTTTCATGTCGTCAATTTCGGGTCGCTTCCTTTATCAGTTCGGCATCACGGCGGCAGTGGCGATCATGGTCTCTTTGCTCGTCTCTTTCACGCTCACGCCGATGATGAGTTCGCGCCTGCTGAAAGTTGAAGACGGCGAGAAAGAGGGCGCTCACGGCGGACACGATGCCGCTTCGCGCAAAGGCTTCTACGGTTATATCGACCGCGCTTATACGAGAATGCTTGCCTTCTCGATGCGCCATCGTCTGGCGGTCGCGGTCGTTGCAATTGCCGTCGTCGCATCGAGCGTGCCACTTTACGGGATGGTCAAACAGGAGTTTATTCCGTCGAATGTTGACGAGGCCGAATTTGAGGTCTCTGTCAGCGCGCCCGAAGGCACAAACTTCGCCGTGATGAGCGAAGCGATGCAGGCGATTGAGAAAGAGATCATGCAAACGCCGGGCGTGCGGCTTGTCTTATCGTCCGCAGGCGGCGGTTTTATCGGCGGTC
>CBDUCU010000279.1:0-5494 GCA_965365725.1 uncultured bacterium
ACCGCCGGGACGAAAGGGAAGATCGATTTCCTGAGTCGCTTCGGGGAGCGTAACGCGCGCTTTGATTAAAACGTCCTGCGGCGTCAGGGATTTCGGGATGGCGGGGCCGCCTTCTGCCGCCCGGCGGCGCGCTTCGTCTTCGCGCTGCAACTCCTCTTCAAACTCGCCGAAGGTCGGATCGACGGCAATGCCTGAGGTGAAAATGTCGATTGATGTTTCGACTTTGACAGGCGCAAGCGTCCTCATCCGTTGATCGTTGATGTGATCGATGGCCGAAGCCATGATTTCGTGTTCGAGTTCGGTGATGGTTTCAGGAGGAGCTTCGGAGTGTGTGCCCCATTCGACCTTGAGCTTGAGCAGGTGCGGTGCGATGCGCCCGCCCCGCCCGTCCGGGCGTGCGCGCTCATCGATAAGCCGTTTCATGCGTTCGACGAGCGTCGTCGTGGTAAAACCGCCATGCGGGTCGCCTTCGCGGCCAAGCTTGCGGTCAACGACCGTGCCCATGCTCTCAAGCACGCGTCGCATCAGTCGCTCGACCAGCGCCTCGTTGCGTTTCTTATCTTTTTCCTGAGTCATAATCAAACGGGAAACTGTCGTCCGCGAAACAAGTCCGCCAGAAAAAAGATTTCCGCGCGCCGCACGCGTCGCCGGAGGGGGAGATATTTGGCGAATGGATTTTACTTGCCCCTCATTCTAGCCGAAGACGGGCGCGGCAGAGAAGCGCGCGTTTCAAGAATGCGTCTGAAAATAGTTTCTTTGCCGCGCCGCCTCGTAGAGCAGAACGGCCAAAGCAACCGACACGTTCAGGCTTTCGACCGGCTCGCGCATCGGAATCCTGACGGAAGTATCAGCTGCGCTGGCCTCTTCTGCATCAAGACCAGACCCTTCCGCGCCCATCACGATGGCGCTCGCGCGCGTCCAGTCCCACTCTGCGTGCGTGACGTGCGCGCCGAGAGATGTGCCGACCGTCGTGATGCCGCGCGCCTGACACCAACTCAGAGCTTGTTCAAATTCGGCATGCGTCCAGATTGGAAGACGAAAGGCCGATCCCATCGAACCGCGCAGCGATTTCGGAGAGAAAAGATCGGTCGTGTGCCGGGTGACGATCACGCCCGTTGCACCGGCTGCTTCGGCCACGCGCAGCATCGCACCCGCGTTTGAAGGGTTGCCGATGCGATGCATGACGATGATAAGAGGATTGTCGTAGGCGACGTTTTCAAGCACTGATTGTCCGGACAGGGGTCGGCGGGCAAGAAGGATTAATCCCTGCGGCGTTTTGGTGTCGGCAACAAGATTGATGATCTCGTCGGTGACTTTGACAAAGGTCGCGTTAACATCTCGATAAGAATCAAAGAGCCGCGCGGCACGCGCATCCTGAGCAAATCTTTCGGAGAAGAGAACAGCTTCAACCGTCAGGCCTGCTTTAAAAACTTCTTCGCAAAGACGCAAGCCCTCGATAAAAATCAACTCTTTGTTCTTGCCGTCGCGTGCGTCGCGCGCAAGACCCACAAGCGAGTTGTGTCGGCTCGTAATCGTCTTTGCGTTACTAAATAAATCGCGCGCCTTGTTCATTCAGCGAAAATCTCCGCCCATACGGGCCAATGATCCGACACCCCGCGCAGACGCAGCACGCCCCAACGCGCGACCGTCGCACGTCGGACAAAAATCCAATCCGTGTGCAGACGCAAAACTCCTGCGCGCCATGTCGCCGTCCCGTTTGGCATCGGAGTTGAAAATCCTTGTTCTTCGAGAAAGTTTCTGATGCGCACGCCCGACGCTTTTGACAACGTGTTGAAATCTCCGACAAGCGCGATTGGCTCGTTTGCGGGCGCTTCGTCCAGGACGGCGCGAAGCTGTTCGAGACGCGAATCGACTGGGCCGTGCGGGTCGATATGTAGATTAAAAAGATTGAGGGATGCGGAGCGCAAAGGAATTTTTGCGGCAAGCGCAAGACGCGGTCGCCAGGGACAATCTGTCCAGGGAAGCTCGATGCGTCGGATGTTGAGCAGACGAACGCGGCTGAGCAGCGCAAGCCCGGTCGCGCCTTTGTCAAAACTGCCAACCGGCTCTTCGAAATCCAGATACCACTGTTTGGCTTTTGGTTCTTCATCGTGCGCTGTAGGCATCGATGCGTGCACATAGTTTACGCCGAGACGTTCGGCCAACTCGCGCGCGATGTGTCGCCCGCCAGCGCGTCGCGTTCCATTGTCGGCCTCTTGAAGTGCCAGCACGTCGGGGCTGGGAAATCCGCTGTGGCCTTTGAGCGCCAGACAAGCGCGCGACAGGTTTGACTCGATTCGTGCGGCGCGGTTTGACGTGCGCGCAAGATTCAAATGACGGAGGATGCCGCCCGAGATAAGGTGCGATCCACCGGCATAGCGAATGTTGAATGTAGTGACGAAGAGACTCTGACGCTCCGACGAAGACAATTCGTGTTTGAGAAAAGAGCCGGATTCAAGACCCTCACAAAGTTTCGTGACGGCGTGGGCTGACTCGTTTGTGACATGCATCGGCGGCTTCGTTGTAGAATGGCGTTAGCAAAAAAAACTTGAGGAGCTTAAGAGATGGCAAAACGCGTGCTCGCCGCCGTTGATGATCTTTTCTTCAAGGCCAAGATTCGCGGCACAGCCGAACAGCTGGGAGTTGAAATCCTCTTTTACAGAGATTTGGAAAAACTGATCGACGCGGCCAGACAGACGGAAACCGCCTCGGTCATCTTCGATCTGCAATCGTCTTCAATCGACGCAAACGAGGCAGCCGCGCGTCTCAAATCCGATGATGCGACGCGCAATCTACCGCTCTACGGCTTCTACTCTCACATCCACACAGAGCTTCAACAAAGAGCGCGAGCGGAGGGCATCGACCATGTTCTACCGCGCTCGGTCTTTAATCAACGACTTCTCGAAATTCTGGGAAGTGATAAAAATGGGAGTGATGAGTAAGAAGTTGTTCACCCGTTACTCATCACGCGCCACTTTGTAATTAATGATGATGCGTGCGCTCGTACTCGTCGGCCTCAGCCTTTGTGTGATGGACTGTTCCATCCGGGTGTTCGGGCGGTGAATAGACGGTAAAGAGCTTGAGCGGTGAATTGCCGGAAGCGATAAAGTTATGACGCGTGCCGCCGGGGATAACGACGACGCTTCCCGCGCGCACAGGACTTCGAGCGCCTTCGACAATCGCCTCGCCCTCGCCTTCGACAAAGGCCAGAACCTGATCGATTCCCTCGTGTACCTCTTCGCCGATCTCGTCGCCCGGTTGAATGGTCATCAAAACGAGCTGCGTATTTTCGGCTGTAAAAAGTACGCGCCTGAAGTCTTCATTCTCACGCGCAAGACGCAAGACCTCTTCCGAATAAAAAGACGCACGCGCATTTGCTCCGCGTTCGCTCATAAACATTCCTCCTTGTGTGCTGTCTGGAACACTTGTCTTGGATTATCCCACCGGAAGGGCGCTGAGCGAAAGCGCAAAACCTATTCGAGCGTGAGCCGGGCGACGGTTGCGCCCCAACCGCCGGCTTCGGGCGGAGCATCAGAGAAATGTTCGACAAATGGCGTGCGCGCGAGCACGCCGCGCACCGTCTCGCGTTGCACGCCCACGCCCTTGCCGTGAATAATTCGCACGCTGCGAAAGCCGCGTGCGCGTGCCTCTTTGAGAAACTCTTCGACCACGCGGCGCACGTCGCGCGGCGCGAACGAGTGCAGATCGAGAGTGTCGGTTATCTCTATTTGTACGGGTTCGGGAAATGGGTTGAGTAGATCTATCTCTTCACTTTCGTCGTTGGGCGGAGCGATATTCTGAGCGCGCAAGGTTTCACGCTCGTTCGAGAAGAATTTGCGTAACCAACCGGCAAGCGTAGTCATGCTGAGAGGTGCTTATTTATTTTCTGCGGTCTTGGATTCCGCTCCAAAATCGTAGTAATAAACGCTTCCCAAAACAAGCGCATACTCTCCGCGCGGAAGCGGCCTGCTGGGTTTGACCTCAAAAACGTTGGGTGTAAACCCTTTGCCGTCGAATTTACTTGAGCTGATTTTAGTAAAGCTAAGCGGGATTATGTCGTCGTCAGAAAAGCCGGCGTATCCGCCTCTTCTTCCAATTCTGACGGTCACTATTTCGCGCCTGTCAGCTTTAACGTTCAAACGCACAAGCTGAACATAGTGTGCTGCATCAGAGTCGGGCGAAAGAGTAACTTGAAAGACAGGAAGATCATTGGTCAACCTAAGCTTTGCCCGGTTGCCTTCTAAAACTTTCTTGCCTTGCGTTTGATGAGCCGGATTCATCGCCCTTAATGTACTGGCATTTGTTTGCAGCTCGGTATCCGAGCTTTTTATCTGTGTGTGTTGACCTGCAATCATCACCGACACTTGTGGAAGAGTTTCGCTGTTGGACGAGCTTTCTTGTTGAGCAATTGTGATGATGCTAAACAGGCTTCCCAACATGAGAGCATAGATTGCCAGATGTTTTGATCTCACCGAATTTTCTCCTGCATAATTGATGGAAAAGTTGTTGCTCAAAGAGTCAGTGTTGCAGTGGCTTGAGGAAAATTGTCTGCCTTGACTCCACTGTAAGCTGCGACGTAAACTCGCGCACACTTCCGGCAAATCATACAACAGCGCAGGTGATATGCGGCGCAAGGCGGCTGAAAGCGTTGGTGCAAGTTTGCGTTTGCCGCGCGGAATAAAGAATTCTTCTGCGGTTGCAATCTAACAATTCGACCACACGAAAGGAAATAAAAATGGGCAAGAGAAACAAGATTACGGTCGTCGGCGCGGGCAACGTCGGGGCGACGGCCGCACACTGGCTCGCGTCGAAAGAGTTGGGCGACGTGGTGCTCGTTGACATCGTCGAGGGCATGCCGCAGGGCAAGGCGCTCGACCTCGCACAGGCCGCTCCAGTCGAAGGCTTCGACGCGCAGATGATCGGCTCAACAAACGATTACTCTCTGACGAAAGATTCCGACGTGATTATCATAACGTCGGGTCTGCCGCGCAAGCCCGGCATGAGCCGCGACGATCTTTTGAAGACGAACGCCGACATCGTTTCGACCGTCGTCGATCAATGCGTCAAATATTCGCCCAACTCGATTCTCATCATCGTCTCAAACCCGCTCGACGCGATGTGTCAGGTCGCGCTCAAGCGTTCAGGTTTTCCCAAACACCGCGTCATCGGTATGGCGGGCGTGCTGGATTCGGCGCGCATGCGCTGTTTTCTCGCCGAAGCTTTGGACGTGTCGGTTGAAAATGTGACGGCCTTTGTTTTGGGCGGGCACGGCGACACGATGGTTCCGCTCCCGCGCTATTCAACGTGCGCGGGAATACCCGTCACAGAGCTTTTGCCAAAAGAGCAACTCGACGCGATTGTGAAGCGCACGGCAAATGGCGGCGCGGAAATTGTCGGACTCTTAAAGACCGGCTCGGCTTATTATGCGCCTTCGGCGGCGGCTGTTGAGATGACGGAAGCGATCTTGAAAGACAAGAAAAAGATTCTGCCGTGC
>CBDUCU010000280.1:0-5486 GCA_965365725.1 uncultured bacterium
TCGCAGACGCTCGATTGCCGTCTCATGCGTATATGCTTCGCGGAAAGGGCGCGGGCTTGTCATCGCGTCGTAAGCGTCGGCCACACAGATGACGCGCGAGGCAACCGGGATCATCTCGCACATCAGATTGTCCGGATAACCCGCGCCGTCCCAACGCTCGTGATGGTGGCGGATGATCGTCGCCACATCTTCAAGCTCGGGCACGCCGCCCAGCATGCGCGCGCCGCGCGCTGAGTGTTGTCGCATCAGGTTTCGCTCTTCGTCGGTCAGTTCGCCGGGCTTTTGCAGGATGTGGTCGGGCGTGGCGATCTTGCCAACGTCGTGTAAGAGAGCGGCGAGCGAAATGCGTTCGAGCGTCTGCACGTCGAGACGCATGCGTCTTCCGGTGGCGACCGCGTAACCGCTGACGCGACGCGCGTGCCCGTAGATAAATTCGTCTTTGGCCTCCAAAGCGTCGGCGATGGCGCGCACTACGCCTTCGGTCGTCTCCTGCAAACGCGCCGCGAGACGCTTGTTGGCAATCTCCAATTCATAACGCGCGCGATTCGATTCATAAAATTCGATAGCGCGCTCGACCGTCGAGCGAAGGTCGTCGTTGTTCCAGGGCTTGGCGACATATCGATAGACCTGACCGCAGTTAATCGCTTCGACGAGCGCTTGCATGTCGGCGTAGCCCGTCAGAATGATGCGCACCAGATGCGGGCGAAACGCGGTGGTGCGCTTGAGAAGCTCGATGCCGGTCATGCCGGGCATGCGTTGGTCTGTGATGAGAACCGCCGGGTCGTGCTGTTCTAAAAGCTTGAGCGCCTCATCTCCCGAGCCTGCCAGAACGACTTGATAGGTATGTCGGAAGAGGCGTTCGAGAAGACGAAGATTTGCCGGCTCGTCATCGACAATCATGATCTTGTGTTTCATCTGAGTTCCTTTTCTGTTGGGCGAAAATAACGTAGAGGATTACTCATGCGTGCTGACCGCTTTGCGGCGGGCTTTCGATGGGGATCGAAACGACAAAGGTCGTCCCCTGCCCGTTTTTGCTTTCGACGCTGATCGAGCCGCCGTGTCTTTCAATGATGCCGTAGGTGACCGAGAGTCCGAGACCCGTCCCCTCGCCGACGGGCTTGGTGGTAAAAAACGGATCGAAAATTTTATTCAGGTTCTCAGGCGCGATGCCGCATCCCGTATCGCTGATTGAAATCGTCACGCCTTCTCCTGCACGCCGCGTCTCGATCGAGACGCGACCTTCCGGGCCGACGGCCTGCGCTGCGTTGACAAGCAGATTCATCCAGACCTGATTGAGCTGGCCCGCATAGCAGGAGACGGGCGGAAGCTCTCCGTAATTGCGCTGCAACTCGACGCGGCCCGCGCCGTAGTAGCGAGAAAGAAGGCGCAGCGTCGATTCAATGCCTTCGTGGATGTCCACCTTTGTAAATTCTGCTTCGTCAAGACGCGAGAAGGTACGAAGGTTGCGCACCACGTCGCAGATGCGTGCTGCGCCTTCGTAGCAATCAGCGATGATCGAGGAAAGATCGGCGAGCGTCTCATCGTAATGAAGCTCTTGTTTGAGCGCGGCGGCGCGTGCGGCATTTTCGGGGTCCAGATCGATGCCGTCGTAGAAATCGATCAGGCGAAACAGTTCGTCGGCGCGTTCGCGCAAAAGCGCCATGTTGCCGTAGATAAACCCCGCCGGATTGTTTAGCTCGTGCGCCACGCCTGCGGCAAGCTGTCCGAGCGAGGCCATCTTTTCGCTGTGCACGATCTGCGCCTGCATGCGTTCAAGTTCCGCTTTGCTGCGGCGCAGCTCTTCGTTCCAGCGTTCGAGATCGCGCCGGTGGCTGTGTGCGTTGCCCAACAGCGCACGCCGCTCAAGCGCGCGCTCGACGCTCAGCTCAAGCGTGTCGAGATCAACCGGCTTGATGAGATAATCGTAAGCTCCGAGACGAACGGCATCGAGCACGCGCTGCGAGCGGCCAACGCCCGAAGCCATAATGACGGCCGTTTCCGCGTGGCGGGCCTGCACTTCACGGAGCAGTTCGACACCGCCGCGACCAGGCATAATCACGTCCGTGATGACCAACTCGAACCGCGAGCCGTCGAGATGTGCTATGGCTTCCTCGAAGTTGGCCGCCATGACGCAGTCGTAACGCTCTTCCAGACATGCAGCGAACATTTCGCGGATGACCTCTTCGTCATCGACGATAAGGATGCGTGCTCTTGGCGGCTCGCATTCATTCTCTTCGGGTTTCATCATGGCGCACTGTTTTCTTTGGCAGTGGGTTTGCGGAGAAATGCCTGTGGCGTTGTGGGGCGATGGTGAGGCGAGCTGCCCCTGCGATGAGTTGTTTGAAGGGCAGGCAGCATGCCTTTCATCGCACGCCGCCAAAACATCTGCACGGTTTGTGCCAGAAGGGTCGAAAAAGGGCAGCGCAGGTTATGATTTTTTCTGCTCGTTCAACTGTTTGAGGCTCGGCATGACGACCGACTCATAACAGGTCGGGCAGATGCTGTGGCTAAAGCGCGCCTCCGAATGGTCGGCGATATAGGTTTCGACCTGTTGCCAGTAGTTTTTATCGTCGCGAACGTGCTTGCAATAGGAGCAGATAGGCAGAATGCCTTCGAGCCGTTTGACCTGCGTGACGGCCTCGACCAGTTCGGCGACGCGGGCAGCTAAATTTTGCTGTAGCGCAACGACGGTTGAGCCGACGTTGACGCGAGCGCGCAGTTCGTCGTAATCGAAGGGCTTAGTTACATAGTCGTTCGCGCCTGCATCGAGTCCGCGCACCACGTCGCTTTTACCGCTCATCGCCGTCAGAAGGATGACGTAGGTCGGCGTGTGCGTCGTCGTCTCTCGCAGACGGCGGCAGATTTCGATGCCGTCCAGACCGGGCATCATCACATCGAGCACGGCGAACTGCGGCGCGCCTTCTCTGTTGAGCGCTTCCCATGCTTCGTCTCCGTCCTGTGTGACTAACACTTCATGCCCCCATTTAGTCAGCGCTGCGTGCAAAACCGTGCGCGAGACGGGGTCGTCTTCAGCTATCAAAATTCTCATACAACGTTCTCCTGCAACTGCGATTCAAGGAGGCGGCGAGTCTCCTCAAATGCATCCTCCAGAGCAGTAAACAGCGCACCGAAATTCTCCATCATGTTCTGTTTCTCTAGACGCTCAAGCTCCGTACAGAGCGCGGCCATGCGACGCGCGCCCGTATTCGAGCAGGCGCTTCGCAAACGGTGAGCTTCGCGTCCGGCCCTGTGCGCGTCGCCGTCTGCTAAGGCTTCTCTCAATCCTCGAAGACGCTCGCTCGCTTCATGGAAAAACAGTTCGACGACTTTTACCGTAAAATTTTCCCCACCCGTTTCGCATAGTTCCGACAATGCGGCGAGCGCACTGCGGTCGAGCACGGGTTGAGCAAAGACGGCGGCGCGCGCATCAATCGTTTCGCCCCTTGTTTCAGATGTTTTCGGGTGCCACGCGCCTTGCCGTTCGAGCACCTCGCGCAGGTCGTCGAGCGTCATTGGCTTCGAGATGTAATCGTCCATCCCGGCTGCCAGACATTTCTCGCGCTCGCCCTGCATGGCGTGTGCGGTCATGGCGACGATGGGCGTGCGCGTCTGGAGGCCGGTCGTGGCCTCCAGGCGGCGCAGTTCGGTCGTCGCTTCATAACCATCCATCTCGGGCATCTGGCAATCCATCAGCACCACGTCGTAAACAGATTGTGCGAGAGATTCGAGCGCCTGCCGTCCGTTCTCAACAGCCTGCGCCTCGTAGCCGAGCTTCCTCAACTGGCTCAGCACGACCTTCTGGTTGACGGGATTGTCTTCTGCCACAAGGACGCGCGGGAGTCGCGCACCGTCATGCCCGTCAGGCGTTTGTTTGCCCAAAGAGCCTTCGGATAAGGCAGCAATGCTTGAATCCTCATCAACAAACATCTGTTCCTCGCAGATGAGAGCTTCGAGGCAGCTAAAGAGTTGCGCGCGTCGGATTGGCTTGACCAGACAATCGTCGATGCCTGTTTCGCGTGTGAGCTCCTGACAGCCCTGATAGCTAAAGCTTGGCATCAGGGCAAGCCGCATGCGGGCGAGGGCCGGGTCTTGTCTGATGGCGCGCACCAAATCGCGCCCGTCCATATCCGGCATCTGTAGTTCTATGAGCGCGAGATCATATGGTCTGGCGTTGTCTAACGCCTCACGCATCATCCGTAATCCGTCTGCGCCCGTCGCCGCTTCGTCGCAGAGAACGCCGCGCGCCGCCGTCCGCTCAACAATCATCTTGCGGTTGGTGGCGTTGTCGTCGATGACAAGCAGATGCAAACCCGAGAGGTTTCGTCCGAAAGCGTGAGGCGCGTCGCCCGCCGACTGTTTCTCGAAACGCACGTTGAACCAGAAGGTCGAGCCGCGCCCTTCCTCGCTTTCGACCCCGATCTCGCCGCCCATCATCTCGACGAGCTGTTTTGAGATGGCGAGACCAAGTCCCGTTCCTCCGTAGCGGCGCGTCGTCGAGCCGTCGGCCTGCACGAAGGGTTGAAACAGATGGCGCTTCGCCTCGTCCTTAATGCCGATGCCGGTATCGCTGATCTCGAAGCGCAGGATCGAATAGTCGGGTTCATTTTTTTCGCACACAACGGCAACCAACACATCGCCGCTCGCCGTAAACTTGACGGCGTTGCCAATCACGTTGGTCAGCACTTGGCGAAGACGACCCGCGTCGCCGCGCAATCGCACGGGCACGTCGTCCGCGATGCTTGCGACCACTTCGAGACCCTTTGCGTGCGCGCGGGCGGCAAGCAATTCGGCGACGCTCTCGACCGTCTCCACCAAATCGAAATCTTCCTTGACGAAAGCGAGCTTTCCGGCCTCCATCTTTGAGAAGTCAAGGATGTCGTTGATGATGATCATCAGAGAATCGGCGCTCTGCAGGATGGTCTCGGCAAACTTGCGTTGATCGGGTGCGAGCGGCGTATCGAGCAGAAGTTCCGTCATCCCCATCACGCCGTTCATCGGGGTGCGTATCTCATGCGACGTGTTGGCGAGAAACTGCGATTTCATCCGCGAGCTTTCGAGCGCAGCATCGCGCGCGCGCCGCAGCTCGGCCTCAACGCCGAGGTTCTCGAGCGCAACGGCCGTCAGGTTAGCGGCCATCCGCATCGGCGGAAGATGCTCTTCGCGGTAGATGTTGCGGCTGAATGATTGCACTTCGACCGTGCCGACGACACGGCCCGTCATGACCATCGGCACGATCAGTGAGGCTTGCGGCACGCGCCCGTCATGCAGGTTGACGGCAACAGGCGTTGTCAACGTCCGTGAATATGCTTCGTTGACGAGCACGACCTGACCTGTCCGAACGGCCTTGCTGCTCGGCCCGGTTTCGGTCAGGGGCAGCGGCGCATAGCCCGACACGTCGATCTGCCCGCCTTCCGCCCAGCAATAGACCGGGACGCGCACATTGCGCTCGGCATCGTAGCGGCAAATCAGAAAGCCCTCCGTAGGAA
>CBDUCU010000281.1:0-5471 GCA_965365725.1 uncultured bacterium
CGAAAGAGGGAGGGCTGCGCCCCGCGGTCGCCATTTCGCTCCTCGCTTCCCTGCTTATCATGGTCGGCCTCGTCTGCTTTCTCTCCAAAGACGTGGGATTGTACAGGCAAGTGCCGCTCGATAAATCGCCCGAAGTATTGCGCGACCGCGCGCGAGAGATTGTAAGAAAACTCGGCCCCGCCGCACCGCCTGCCGACAGTGCCTACGGCATGGGCAAAGATGCAGACTATCTTGCGCACGTCCGGGATACGGACAATTCGCCTGCTCGTTGGGAAAGATTAAAGACGGGACAGCCCGCCGCAATCTATTTCTGGTACAGACAAAGCCCGCGTCTGGTTGACGTGTCGAGGCTCGGCGAGGTGCTCGAGAATGAGCCGGAACAAACAACTCCCGGTATGACAAAAGTGACGCTTGATACGCTCGGACGTTTGCGCTCTTACTCTTTAGTCCCGTCGCAGCTTGACGCGGCGTTGACGACTACAAGCGGTGCAAACGACTGGTCGATCTTATTTGCCGAGAGCGGTCTTGATCTTTCGCAGTTTCGAGCGGTTGCGCCGGAATGGATTCCGCCACACGCATACACAGAGCGCGCCGCGTGGGAGGGTGTGTATCCAAATCAACCTGAATTTAAGATGCGCATTGAGGCCGCCGCCTTTAACGGCAAGCCCGTTTACTTTGAGATCATCGACGCATGGGATCGACCGCAGCAACTCGAAGCTTATTCGGGAAGCATCAGAGAACGCGCGTTGGCCGTTCTTCTGCTCGCAGTCTTTATGATCACGTTGATTGGCGGCGTGTTGATGGCTTGGCGCAACGTGCGGCTCGGACGCGGCGACCGCAAAGGCGCGTTTCGTCTCGCCATCTTTATTTTTTCAATGCTCTTTCTGAGCTGGCTGTTTAGCTCGCACCATGCGGCGAGCGAGGAGGAGGCTTTAAACTTTCTCAACGGCGTGCGCGGGACTCTGTTTACGACCTGTTTCTTCTGGGTCGTCTATCTGGCGTTCGAGCCTTTTGTCAGACGACGCTGGCCGGGACGCATCATCTCTTGGAGCCGACTTTTGGCCGGAGACTTCCGTGACCCGCTTGTCGGACGCGACCTTTTGATCGGCGCGGTTTTTGGCACAGCCATTATTCTCTGTAACTTCTATCTCGCCGATATCGTTCCGCAGTGGCTTGGGTTTACTCCCCGCGTTCCCTGGTTCGACTTTCCGGCGACGCCTCTGCTCGGCATCCGCTCATTTGTTTCTGGCCTCACATATCAAATTTACGGCGGATTGATTCAAGCATTCATTCTGCTTTTCCTGTTCTTTCTGCTCTACCTTGTTTTGCGCAAAGAGCGTCTCGCCGCGCTTGCGCTCTGGGCGCTCGGCGCTCTGGCGCTCAGCTTAACAGGCGGGCACGATGCGGCGCTCGTCAGTTTGCCGTTTGCTTTTCTCGGCGCGTTTCTTGCCGTGTGGGTTCTGTATCGTTACGGGTTGCTGGCTCTGGTCTCGACCATTTTTTTCTTGCACCTTAATATCTTTTTTCCCATCACTTCGGAGTTCTCCGCTTGGTACGCGGGCGATTTCGTGCTGGCGCTCCTGATCTCGGTGGGAATTGCCTGCTACGGCTTCTACTCGTCGCTTGCCGGTCAAAAATTATTTCGTGAGGGATTTCTCGAAGGCTAGAGCGAATCGACGCAAAACGCAGACGCGCGTCGCGAGGGGCAGAAGACCCTAGACGTTTAACCTCGATGGATGTTTAAGTAACGGGCGCAGCGCGCGCTCAATACGTGACGCGCTGCCGAAGGGCAAAGGTTTACACAAATGAAAATATTTTCCGCCCTCTCCATGCTCTGCATTCTCTTGAGCGCAGGTTTGAACGTGCGCGCGCAGAGCGTTTCGAAGTGCTTCCGCGCCGACTGGCTGCAGGGCGAGCGCGTCGTCAACTTGACGGTCAAGGGAAGCGATGTGACGGGAACTTTTACGGTTGTGCGCGAAGAAGACGAGGCCCGTCCCGTTTCGACCTACGAGTTTAGAGGAAGGCTGATCGGCGATTCTCTGAGGGTTGCGTTTGTCGCGAACAAACTTCCCGATGTCACGCCGTCAGAGATGAAGAGCCTGACCTGGAGGCTCGTCAAATCGCGTCAAGGTGAAATTCTGAGAATACAGTTTTCAGGAAAGAATTATGTGACGAACAAGTATGAAGTCCGCTACGCAGATTTTATCTCGTGCGTTGAGGGCTACGAGACTTCGGCGAAGGCTGCGCGGAGAGTTCAATTTGCAAGAGGCGCGGATTCCGCCAGCTTTCAACTCGCGTTTCAGACAAAGTCGGAGAGCCAATCCTTCCGACTCAACTTGCGGGCAGGCCAGCGCATCGCGGTCGAATCGCCCGGATGCGGAATCTCGTTCTTCTATCCGGACAAAAGGTCTTACGAAGAAGGTTCGGCGATTGATGCTTGGAGCGCAGACAGCTTGAGCCAGAGCGGAGACTACCTTTTTGTCATCCGACCGGCGGCGGATGTGCGTGCCTGTTCGGTCACTTTCAAAGTCACAAATTAAGCTCACAATGAAAACGGGCAAAGCCTATCGCCCTCTCCAGACGCGCGGCTCGGCATCGCTATGCCCTGACGCTCCGGCGTTCAAACTAATCAGCAAAAAAAAGAGAGGCGGTGTGAAGATCAATGTAACATCCGGACAAGCACCCTGCTCCCTGCATGAAGCGGAAGGGAATCCCAAAACTGGGGTACGCCCTGCCAGAGGCGACGCACCCCCAATCTTACTTAGTTGTTGCAGTTAAGGCATAGCCCGCCGGCGACGGTCGAGTCAAAGCGTTTACCGTCGTCAACAGCCACCCCCTTTTTATTTCCCTGGTCGTGCGGCACAGAGACTTTTACTGACCCCGTGCAGGACTTGCCGCGCCCGTCAGACGCGTCGAAGAAGATCTCGTAGACGCGCCCGTTCCCCGGCACCTTATTCGTGCCGCTGCGCTCCGCGCGCACCCACGCCCTCTGTGTTCCCAAGCCGCCGCCGTCAATCCAAGTGTTGCCGTCGCCGAGCGTGTTCGTTGGCTCGTCCTGGAGAACGCGCAGTATGTTGATCGTGAGCGGGTCGCCGTCCGGGTCTGTGATGCCGAAGATGTCAATGGCCTGCGTGCGCTTGTGGTTGGGCGGCCAAATCTCGCCGATGCTCGGAGAGGCGTTGGAGCAGATGGGGCCGAGGTTTTGTGAGACGTCCGAAACCGTGATTGTCAGCGTCTCGGAGGCGTTGAGACCCGTCGGGTCTGTCGCGGTGAAGCTTAACGTGTAGATGCCGGCCTGATCGTATCCGGGTGTCCATGAGAACGAGCCGCTCAACGGGTCGAGCACGGCACCGCTCGGCAGACCGGACGCGCTGAAGCTGAGCATCTCGCCGTCAGGGTCGGAGGCGCTCAGAGCAAGGGAGAGGAGGGAACCTTCGGCAATTGTCTGATTGCCGAGGGTGGCAAGCACGGGTGCGTCGGGCGCAGGCACGACGACGATTGTGACGGTCACAGGAGACGACGCGAGAGAGCCGTCAGAGGCAGCGTAGGTGAATGAGTCTACGCCGTTGAAGTTCTGGTTCGGCGTGTAGAGGAAAGATCCGTCGGGGTTGAGCGCGAGCGTGCCGTTCGAGGAGCCAGCGGTGAGCACAGCTGTGAGGGTTGCGCTGTCTATGTCGCCGTCGTTCGTGAGCACGCCGGAAGCGGGCGTAGACAATGTCTCGTCCTCGCCGACGGAGAACTGCTCGCCGGCGGCGGCGGGCGCGTCGTTGACGGGTGTCACCGTTACAGTGACGGTAGCGGTGCCCGTCCCTCCGTCGCCGTCTGCGACAGTGTACTCAAAGTTGTCAGTGCCGAAGAAGTTTGGCGCAGGCGTGTAAGCGACTGTGCCGTCAGGGGTGAGTGATGCTGCACCGTGCGAAGGCTGCGTTAAGGAAGCGACTGCGAGAACGGTGGTTTCCACGTCCGTGTCGTTGCCGAGCACGGAGAGATTGAGCGTCCCCCCGTCCTCACTGATCGTCCCGGCATCGTCAACGGCGACAGGCGCGTCGTTAACCGCACCGACGCTGACCGTTACGGTCGCTGTTGCCGTCGGAGATCGTGTAGGTGAAAGCGTCGGGGCCGTTGTAGTTGGCATTCGGCGTGTAACTCGCCCCGGTTGCGTTGAAGGCGACAACACCGTGTGCGCCCTGGGTTGCGGCGGCAACGGTCAACGTCTCGCCCGCGTCCGGTGTGGTCGAATCATTCGCAAGGACATTTATCGAGATCGCGCCGTCGTCCTCGGAGGCTGTGGCGAGGTCGTCAACGGCGCGCGGCGCGTCGTTGACGGCGTTGACAGTGATGTTGACCGTCCCCAGATTAGAGAGCGCGAGAGAAGTGTCTTTGGCGCGATAGATGAAGCTGTCTGTGCCGTTGAAATCGGCGTTGGGCGTGTAGGTGAAAGCCCCATCGCCGTTGAAAACGAGCGTGCCGTGTGACGGCATGGTGACGATCTGTTCAAAGTCAACCGAGTCGTTGTCAACATCGCTGTCATTCGAGAGGAGTCCGGGTGCGGAGACACTCAGGTTGGTATCCTCGTTCACGTCAAAGTAGTCATCGGTCGCCACCGGCGCGTCGTTCACCGGGGCGACGTTGATGGTCACCGTCGCAGTGTTCGAGTCCACAGAACCGTCGCGCGCGATGTAGGTGAATGAGTCCGTGCCGTTGTAGTTCGCGGCGGGCGTATAGGTGAAAGAGCCCTCCGGGCCGAGCGCGAGCGTGCCATGAGCCGTGTTGCTGACGAGGACGGTCGTGAGCGCGCCCCCTTCGACATCGGTGTCGTTCAGCAGCACGCCGCCGCTGAGGCTCGCGTCTTCGTTCGTGCTGAAGTTGTCGTTGACGGCTGCGGGCGCGTCGTTGATCGGGTTGATCGTGATGGTCACGGTCGCCTCGCCGGACAGCGCGAGCGAGCTGTCTTTGGCGACGTAGGTGAACGAGTCGGTGCCGTGAAAGTTCGGGTTCGGGATGTAGTTGAACGCGCCGGTGCCGTCGAAGCCGAGCGTGCCGTTGGACGGCATCACGACGATCTTCTCGAATGCCACCGCGTCGCCGTCTATGTCGTTGTCGTTGGAGAGAAGGCCGGGGGCGCCGACGTATAGTGTCGCGTCCTCGTCCGTGGTGTAATTGTCACTAGTAACCAAGGGCGCGTCATTGACTGGATTAACAGAGATCGAGATTGCGGATGTATTCGAGTCTATTGCGCCGTCGTTCGCCCTGAAAGTAAAAGAGTCCGGGCCGTTGTAGTTGGGAGCGGGCGTGTAGGTAACGATGCCGCCCGTGAGCGTCAGACCTCCGTGCGCCGGTTGCTCGACAATTGAGTAGGCAAGCGTGTCGCCGTCCGCGTCCGAAGCGGCGAGATTGATTTGCACGCTTGCGTCTTCATCCGTCGTGGCTGCGGCGGGCGCGGCGGTCGGGGCGCGGTTAACGTTTGTGAT
>CBDUCU010000282.1:0-5396 GCA_965365725.1 uncultured bacterium
TCATCTATCAAATGGGACTTTTCTGGAGACGCAAGAAAGAAGACCGCTACATCACGCTCGGACTCAATCAACCGGCGACCGTTTCCGCCGACGAAAAGACCGACAAGGGCGAGCCGCCCGCACACGCACAGCCATCGAGCGCCGAATCGCAACCGGAAAACATAACGTCTGCGTCAACAATAATCGAAAGCGTGGCGGCAGGCGATGCGCCCACGCCCACCCCTATTCAAAAGGATGCGACGGGCGCGCTTGCCGCCGACAGCGTAGTTGAAACCATCCGGCCTGCGTCCCCCAGCACAAATATTCAAGCTTCGACAACTACTTCTCAAAGCGAAACTGCCAGAAACAACGAACCGCAGCGCAAGCCTTCTCCGTCGCAAACATCTGCCAGGTCTGCTCCTTCGCAACGCTCAGCATTTAGTAGCTCAATTCTCGGACTTGACCGCTCGATTGAAGAGCTGGAAGCCGAGATCGTAGCTCAGGAACAGACCTACGCCGTGCGCTTCTCGCGCGCCATCTCGGCCACGCGCGAATCACTTTCGGAAAAGATCGACGCGGTCTTTCAAGGCCGCAAGGTCATCGATGCAGAGCTGCTCGACGAGCTTGAAGAGGCGTTGATTGCCGCAGACATCGGCGTGCCGACGACGCTTGCCATTCTCGATACGGTGCGACGCGGCATCTCTCGTAAAGAGATCAGCGACATCGACGCGCTCAAGGCCGCAATTAAAAATGAGCTTCTGACGATACTTAAACACTCTGAGGCGCAGGGCGTTGCGAGCGAAGAGAGCGTGCCCGAAGCAGTTGCGCCTTACGTCATCATGGTCGTCGGCGTAAACGGCGTGGGCAAAACCACCACCATCGGCAAACTCGCGCAGCGCATCAAGGCCGAAGGCAACGACGTGCTTATCTGCGCCGCCGACACATTTCGCGCCGCCGCTTCAGACCAGCTTGCCATCTGGGCCGAGCGCACGGGCGTGCCTCTCATCCAACAAAAGCACGGCACAGACCCGGCGGCCGTTCTCTTCGACGCGCTCAAAGCCGCCAAAGCGCGCTCATCAGACGTTCTGATCGTCGATACGGCTGGCCGCCTTCACAATAAATCGAATTTGATGGCCGAGCTTGAGAAGATGAAGCGCATCGCAGGGCGCGAGGTCGAAGGCGCTCCGCATGAAACCTTGCTTGTCGTCGATGCCGTGACTGGGCAGAACGGACTTGAACAGGCGAGACAATTTTTGAAGGTCGCGGGCGTGACCGGCATCGTCTTAACCAAGCTTGACGGGACGGCCAAAGGCGGCATCGCCGTCGCCATTTCAAAAGAGCTGAATCTGCCAATCCGCTATGCGGGAATCGGCGAGAAGGTTGACGACCTCGTCATCTTCGACGCAGAGCAATACGTCAACAGCCTCTTTACTTAAGAGTCAAGGGTCTTGAGTCGGGAGCCTGTTGTTTGAGTCGCTCGACGAAAAGAGACGGCAGACTCCAAACATCCACACGACACATTGACACCAGACGCTAGATTCAAGAATCAGGACTTTGACGAGCGAATGATGCGACGCGCGCTTGAACTCGCTGCGCGCGGGGAAGGGCTTGTCAGTCCAAGCCCGCTTGTCGGCTGTGTGATCGTCGATGCCGAAGGCGCGCTTGCGGGCGAAGGCTTTTACGTTTATGAAAACGTGAGCCATGCCGAAACCATCGCGCTCAATCAGGCCGGAGCGCGCGCGCGCGGCGCGGCCGCTTACGTCTCGCTCGAACCGCACGCACACACGGGGCGCACGCCGCCATGCACGACGGCTCTCGTCGAAGCGGGCGTGCGTCGCGTGGTCGCTCCCATTGAAGACCCTAACCCTTTAGTTTCCGGTCGCGGCTTCGAGCACTTGCGCGCCGCAGGCGTTTGCGTGGATGTAGGTTTGTTGGCTGAAGAAGCAGCACGGCTTAATGAAAAATATGTCTGTGCGATGAGAAAGCGCCGCCCGTTTGTTCACTTAAAGCTGGCGTGCTCGCTCGATGGACGCATCGCCACGCGGACGGGTGATGCGCGTTGGATTACTGGCGAGCAGTCGCGCGCGCGCGTGCATGAGATGCGTCATCGCTATGATGCCATCGTCGTCGGCGCGGGCACGGCGCTGAAAGACGATCCGCTTCTGACCGATAGAAGCGGACAACCGCGCCGTCGCTCGTTGGTGCGAATCGTGCTCGACGAGCGTCTGCAATTAAGTCTCTCGTCGCAACTCGTAAAAACGGCCAAAGAGTTTCCTCTCATCATCTTCACCTCCGAAAAGCTCGATTCATCTGCGGCGCGAGATTTAACGTCGCACGGAGCTGAAATCATTCGTCACAAAAGAGGCAACCGCGAGCTGACAACACTTCTCAAAGAGCTTTACCAGCGCGGTCTACACAGCGTCCTCGTCGAGGGAGGCGCGCGCGTCGCGGGAGATTTTATCGAAGCGGGTCTTGTCGATAAGGTCAGCTTCTTTATTGCGCCCATCATCATCGGCGGCGCGGAGGCAAAATCCGCCATCGGCGGCGCAGGAGCACTGACCATCGAACAGGCCGTGCGGCTCTCCGGTGTGAAAATCAGAGAGCACGGAGGCGACGTTGAGATCACGGGATACCCTATTAATCGGGATCGTGAATCGTAAATCGTCATGTAAGTTGCGGCTCATTATTTTGGTCGAGCGTCATTCAAACTTCGATTCACGACTCACGACTTTGTAAATGATCTACCCGCATGCGAAAAAAAGGCTGGGTCAGAATTTTCTGACGGATGAGAGCGTCGCAGAGCGCATTGTGCGTGCGCTCGGGCCGCGTCCGGATGAAACCGTCGTAGAGATCGGAGCTGGGCGAGGGGCACTGACCGGGCGTTTGATCGAGCGTGTCGGGCGATTGGTGGCGATTGAATTCGACAGGGAACTGATTCCATTGCTCGAAGGGCGGTTTGGTGGACGAGAGAATTTTGAGCTGATCAAGGCCGACGCTCTCAGTGTTGATTTTTGCGAAGCAATCAAACCGGCTGTGCGTGCGCGCGTTGTCGCAAATCTGCCGTACAACATCTCGACGGCAATTCTACAAAAATTGATCAGAGCGCGACGGTGTTTGACGGATTTCGTATTGATGCTCCAGCGCGAAGTGGTCGAGCGAATTACGGCTGAAGCGGGTTCGTCCGAGCGCGGATATCTGTCTGTATTGGTCGAAGCATACTGCGAAACCGAAAGACTCTTTGACGTTGCGCCCGGGGCGTTTAGGCCCGTGCCCAAGGTCGTCAGCACGGTTGTGCGTGTGCGTGTCAAAGCCGCGTCGCCTGTGGATGGAATTGATGAAGAGTTGTTTCTCAGGCTCGTCGGTTACGGATTTGCGCAGCGCAGAAAGACCATTCAAAACAATTTGCGCGCCGCGCCCGATGAGTTTCGGCAGCAGATTGATGCAGCCGGAGGGGCCGAAGCAATCTTGTCAACCGCGCAAATCGAGCAGCGAAGGCGTGCAGAAACTTTGACGCTTGATGAATGGGTGCGTCTATCTCAGGCAATAGAAAATAGCGTTCGTCAATAAGACGAAAATCTGCGATAGCTTTATCCGCACGGGCTGATGCCGGTCTAAAGTCTGCGACTCATGTTATACTCACGCCTTAAACCCCCTCATAACGCGGCTTTCCTTTCGGTAACTATTACTTGTAGAAAGACATTGAAGAAGTGAGCGACGTAATCGAAATCATCCCGCTCGGCGGTCTGGGCGAGTTTGGAACTAACTGCCTCTCTGTGCGCTACGGCGAAGAGATGCTCATCATCGATGTTGGCATGGGTTTCCCCGCAGAGACTGCTTACGGCGTTGACGTGTCCGTGCCCGACTTCGATTTTCTCGAAGAGTATCGTGAGAATATTATGGCCGTCATCCTCACACACGGGCATGAAGACCATCTCGGCGCGCTGCCGTATATTCTCAAAAAGTTTAATGTGCCCGTCTATTGCTCGCATTTCACAGCGGGGTTGGCCGAAAGCAAGCTCGACGAGCATGATCTGTTGGATTCCGTTCTGTTGCACCGCGTCGAGCCGCGCGACGTGGTTGAGCTTGGCAACTTCAGCGTGGAATTCATACGCGTCTCACACTCGCTCGTCGATTGTTTTGCTCTCGCCATCAACACGCCCATCGGCACGATTATTCACACGGGCGATTACAAGGTTGATGAAACGCCCGTTATCGGTGAGCCGATAGATTTGAGAACGCTTCGACGTTACGGGCAGGAAGGCGTGCTGGCGCTTACGTCCGACTCGACCAACGCGACCGTGCCGGGGCGCACGCCTTCGGAGCGCGCAGTCATCCCGGCCTTTGAAGAGATTTTTTCAGAGGCCGAGGGGCGCATCATTGTCGCTGCGTTCTCGTCGTCGATCCATCGTCTTCAGATAGTTTTCGACGTGGCGCAGCAGTTTGATCGCAAGGTCTGTGTGCTCGGACGCTCGATGCTCAAGAACGTAGAGATTGCCGAGCGGCTCAATTATTTGGATATCCACGAAGGCCTGCTCGTCAGCCTCAACGAAGCCAAACGCATGCCGGACGACGAGATTGTTTATCTCGTCACCGGGTCGCAGGGCGAGCCGCGCGCCGCGCTTTCGCAAATTTCCACGCAATCTTACAAAGGGTTGATGATCAAGGAAGGCGACACGGTCGTTCTCTCGGCGCGAATTATTCCCGGCAACGAGCGCGCCATCTCTCGCCTCATCGGAGAAATTTACAAACGCGGCGGAAAGATCATCGACGAGAAACGTCGGCTCGTACACGTCTCAGGCCACGCTTCGCAAGAAGACATACGCATTCTCACAGAAGCCGTCAGACCGAAATTCGTCATCCCAGTTCACGGCGAATACAGAATGCTCTACCGTCACAAAGAGTTCTTGCGCAACCATATGGACTTCCGCGACGAGCAGGTCGTCCTTATCGAAAACGGCGATGTGCTTGAGCTTGACGGCGAGCGCGCGCAGCTTGTCGAAAAGCGGGAGGTGGGCCGCACTTTTATCGATGATTCGGGTTTTGAGGAGATTGGCGGCGAGACGGTGCGCGAACGGCGACAGCTCGCCTACGATGGAGTCATCACGCCGGTCGTCACGATCAACGAAGAGACGGGCGCGCTTGAGACTCAGCCGGAGATTGCTGCGCGCGGCGTGCTTAACGTTGATGGCAGCACAAACACTTTCGTGCGCGACATGCAGCGCGTCGTTACCGAGACGGTCGAGGCCGCCTCGCGCGAAGAATTAAGCGATATCTCTTTGCTCAAAGAACGCGTTCGGCTCGAACTCAAACGTTTTGTCCAGAAGCAGACCGGCTCGCGCCCCGTGATCATGCCGATTATCGTGCAGGTTTGAAGAATTCTGAGAACATCCTGCACAAAGACCAACAATCGTTAAGAG
>CBDUCU010000283.1:0-5393 GCA_965365725.1 uncultured bacterium
ACTTCTATTGTGCCGCGCCGCGATGCGGAAATGGGCAGGCTGCGCTCCAGGAAATTTTTCGCACGCACGCGCAATGTATGCGCGCCCGCAGAGACATTCTTGATTGTCAGTTGGCCCGCCTCGTCCGTTGTGCCGCGACGCAACTCGTCCATCCAGACAACGGCTTTCGGCTCGGTTTTGATGGTCAGAGTCTTTGACGAGGAAGATTTCGCCGCCGCATTGGTCTTTGCAGCCCGCGCCGGTCGCTTCTGCGCAATGTTGACTTGTGCGGTCAAACACAAGAGGGCAACAACGAAAAATGTCGTCGTGATGCGCGAAGAAACAGCTCTGAGTAAAGAAATTTTGTTCATCAAATCATCCTCGCGCTTGTTTACTCTTCCTCTTCATCATTCGACACGCGACGCGGGCGAATCATCTCGTTTGCATGACCTGCGGTGACGGCCCGCGAGCCGACCTCAGGACGAAAACGTCCCTCCGCATCGTAGAGCCGGCGGTATTGCAAGCCGTTGCGCGCAACGCCCTGCACATACTGTCGCGTCTCGCGGAAGGGAACGGCTTCGGCCCATTCGTCCATCTCTGCCGGAAGCGAGGCGCGCCATTGTACCGCGCGTCCCGGCCCGGCGTTGTATGCGGCGGCGACGTATTCGATCCGACCGAACTTGTCGATCTGGTCGCGCATGTAAAGCGTGCCGAGCTTGATGTTCGTGCGCGGGTCGAAAAGCATCTGAACGGCTTCATAGTTTGAGGCTGGCAAAGAAACGCCCGAACGTCGCGCCATCGCACGCGCCGTCGGCATGATCAGCTGCATCAAACCGTAAGCGTCGGCGCGCGAGACCGCGCTCGGATTAAAGACCGACTCCTGCCGGATAAGACCCGCGACGATGTAAGGGTCGAGACTTTTTGCTCGCGCCTCCGTCACGATTACGTCCCAATTCGAGAGCGGATAGAAAACGTCCCATTGCTCGGGTGTCAGCTCTTCGACTTCCATCTGTGAATAGTCTGGAAAGCTGCGCGCGAGCGTGCGGAAGGCTTCGAGATTTTCTCCGCGATGTCGATGCAGCCGCGCCTTTGCAAGATTGATGCGCGGGCTGGCCGGTGCCGTCGCAAGCGCGTTGTCGAGCTCGGCGTGTGCGAGTTCGTCTAAGCCGACGACGTTTAGCTCGTCGGCTCGTTTGAGCGGAGCATCGGCGGCAGGCGTGGCCGTCTCTTCTGCAACCGAGACGGGGCGCAGATTGGCGACGGCGCGCGCGACTGTCGAGTCGGGCATAAAATTGGTCGTCGGCGTTTGAGAGTTGCGCTTGATTACGTCGAGTCTCTGTTTGGCAAGCTGGCCGTACCAGTTGGCCTCGTAACGGACGAGCATCGCTTCATAAAGAGCGCGCGCTTCGGCTATGCGACCGGCGCGCTCGGAGTCGCGCGCGGCCCAGTAGCCTGCGCGTCCGCGATTATCCGTGTTGCGGTCGGCGTAAGCGGCGAGGTGCTCGATGAGAAGGCGCGACGACTCCGCAAAATTCTTCGCCTCGTGCGCGGCCCAGGCAATCTCAAACTGCGCGCCCGCGACCTCCGGCTCACCGGGAAAAGACGAAACCGCCGCGCGAAAAAAGTAGAACGCGTCCGTCGTGTTCTTCGCCTCTTTTGCGCCCGCACCCGACTCCGCAAGCGCAAGCATCGTCCAGCGGCTCTTTGGCGCAGAGCGACGCATCGCTTCGACCGTTGCGCGCAGGTTGGGCCATTGACGCGCGCGCAGGTACGAGCGTGCGAGATGATATTGCTGCTCGGCGCGCAAGTCTTCGCCCGAGAGCATCGAGCCGTTAAAGAAGTTGACGGCCTCAACCGTGCGGCGCGCATTTGAGGCGGCTGCGATGGCGCGCGTGCGGCGCTCTGGAGTGGCCGACGCGGGGAAGCGCGCGAAGGCATCGACAAAAGCATCGACCGAAGGGCCGAAACGCTGTGCGGCAAAAAGTTTTTCAGCGCGCATGATTGCTTCTTCCGAAGAGGCAGGCGCGACCGTCGAATTCAGACGGTTGATGCCCTGCACGGCCTGCGACTCAAAGTCCTCGCTCGTCGGCGCGTAAAAATAGAGCCGTCGATATGCGCCGAGCGCGCGTGTCGCGTCGTTCGACTGCTCGTAAGCTTTCGCCGTGAGAAGAAGCGCGGAAGGATCGTCCGCCTCGACAAGTTTTTTGAGGAAGACGGGCACGGCGGCGGGCTGCGCATCCTGAAGCGTCAGCGTCGCGGCGCGCAGCGCGGCCTCACGCGCACGCAACGATTCCGGATGTTCGCGCACAATTTGCTCGAAGGCGGCGCGCGCTTCGATGCGTCGGCCCGCCTTCTCCAAAGCTTCGGCGCGCATGAAAAGGATGTGATCGGCAATCGAAGTGCGCTCGCGCACGTCGCGCGCATCGAGCAGCGAGGCCGCGCCCGTGTAATCGCCTGCATGGATTCGCACACGCGCGTGGATAATGCGTGCGAGCGCGCCCGTGCGCGTTCCCGCATACTCTTTTTCGATGCCGGCAACCACCGACTCAGCCGGGAGCGCGCCGCCGCGCGTCAGCGTGCGAAGACGTTCGACGACTCCGGGGTCGTCAGCTTTCGTCGTCCTCGCGCAGCTAACGCTCACAAGCGGAATTGCCGCCGCCGATAAGAGCAGCAACGCAAAACAGAACGCGACGAGGGGCGCGCGCTTTGATGAGAGATGATTACGTCGAAACGATAAGCTCTTATTTGTAAGCGACACTGCTTTTCCCTTTCCCGACCGATTGTGTGCGAGGCCATTGACGAGAACCAGTTGTAATGCCTCTCTGTCTCGTCGTTACAGTATAAATGATCAAGTTTGTCTGAGAATTTATTGAATACAACACGCGTGGTCAATTAGCCTCTCATGAAAAACTATAAAGGTCGGGGTTGCTCATGCGCTTTGCGTAAATCAAAATATTGAGTATGCATAATAAGAATCGATCCAAAAAAATCTCTGGAACTTTTTAGCGTCGCTTCTGAAATATCAAGTGTCCGCGATAAGCCTACCGGCGGGCACGGAAAAAGACACGGCCAAAGCCAAACAATATTCAAAGCGCATCCTGACGGCGCTTCAGTGCGAACGTGTGTTCTATCAGCGCCGTTAATTGTCCGTCCATTCAACAACCGGAGAAGAGATATTTTATGAAGAGATCAGCTCTAGCCTTTTTCGTATCGATGCTCATGCTTGCGGGAATCAGCACAACGTTTGCGCACAACAACTCAGATGCGCTGCGCGCCGAAGAAGTTCTCCGACAGGCGCGCGCAGCCGTCGGCGGCGAAGCAAAGATTCGACGCGTACAAGCATTGACTGTCAGGGGAAAGTTTCGTCGCGTCGTCGGTGAGCGCGAGATGTCGGGCGAGCGCGAGTTTGATCTGATGTTGCCCGACAAGTTTATGCGCACGGAAACGATCATCATCCAGGGCATGGCGACGAGCGTGACAAATGCGCGCGCCATCAACGGCAAAGAATTCTGGACGAGCGGCGGGCGCGGGGGTGTGATTATGATGCGCAGCGACGGCAAAGAGCCGACCCCTGAAGAGAAACAAAAGGCCGAACAGATGCAATTACGACAAATGCGCGCCGAGATGAGCCGTTACTTGCTTGCGCTGTTGCTTACGCCCACGCCCGATTTTCCGCTCGAATTCGCTTACGTGGGCGAGGCGCAGGCCGACGACGGCAGCGCCGACGTGATTGACGCAAACGGCCCGGACGGATTCGGCGTGCGTCTTTTTCTCGACAAGCAGACGCACCTGCCACTCATGCTCAGCTACCGCGCCCCGAAGCCGCGCGTCCTGACGATGTCCATACAGGGGCATGGCGGCAAGAGCAAAGAAGAGATGGCGAAAGAGGCGCAGGAAAAATTGAAGGCGCAATCCGAAGCGCGGCCCGAAGAGGTCGAGATGCAGGTGCGTTTTAGCGATTACAAAGAGACCGACGGTCTGCTCTTACCCTATCGCATCACGGCCGGCGCGGACGGCGCGACCGATGAAGAGTGGGAGATAAAAAGCTACACGCTCAACCCGCAGTTCAAGGCCGACAAGTTTCAGAAAAAGTAGAAGAGTAAAGGAAGGGTCGTTATGCTTTGTCACGGATTTCGCGTCCGAGCGGTCAACGTGTGTCTCGCGGTGCTGATTCTTTTCGCACCGCTCGATGCGCTGCATGCACAAAAGTCGAATGAGTCGAGCCTGAAAGTAACGGTCGTTGACCAGAACGGTGCAGCCGTTGCGCGCGCACGCGTCTTGTTGAAGACGGATGAAGCGGGCGAGCGCACAGTTGAGACAAACGAGCGTGGCGAAGCGAGCTTTGCGCGTCTCGCCGTTGTAAAGACCGGACTTCTCGTCGAGGCCGAAGGATTCAAAACTTACGGGCCCGAAGAAGTCTCTATTTTACCGGGCGGCAATCACGCGCGCGTGCAGCTTGAAGTCGGCGACCTCAAAGAAGACGTAAGCGTTACGCCCGACGAGCGCGAACGAAATCTCGACCCGCGCGGGCCTGCCTTCGCCAACGTGCTGACCGAAGAGCAGCTCGCGCAATTGCCCGACGACCCCGAAGAATTTGAGAACGCCATCAATCAGATTGCCGGCCCGGGCGCAAATATACGCGTCAACGGATTTCGCGGCGGCAAGCTTCCGCCCAAATCACAAATCCGTGAGATACGTTTTCGTCGCAACGCTTTCGCCGCCGAGAATCACGAGCGCGGGTATGTCTCAGTCGATGTCTTTACCAAACCCGGCATCGGCAACTGGCGCGGTTCGGTCGGTTTTGGATTCCGCGACGAGTCTTTGAACGCGCGCCAGGCCTTCGCCCCTTTTCGTGGCCCTGAGCAGCTGCGCCGCTTAAACTTTGCGCTCGACGGCCCGCTCTGGAAAAATCGCACTTCGCTGTTTCTCTCAGCCGATGCAAACTCGTCTTTTGATTCAAAGACCATCGTCGCGGCATTGCCTGAAGGACGTTTCGACGAGCTCGTCCTTCGCCCCTCACGGCGCATCAACTTCTCCACACGCGTCGAACACGCGATAGACAAAGTTCACGCCGTCAGGACTGAGTATCAACAAAACATGCTCCGGCAGGAGCGGCTTGGAGCAGGCGATTTCGACCTGGCCGAGCGTGCCTACGCCTTCGATCAGACCGAGCACATCTTTCGTCTCTCTGAATCGGGCGTGTTTGCCAAAAAGTTTCTCAACGAGATTCGCTTCCAGGCGCGCTGGCAGGAACGCGACACGCGCGCCGATAGTGATGCTCCCGCGTTGTTTGTCGCAGGAGCTTTCAACGGCGGCGGCGCGCTCACGCGCGGCACGCGCACGGCGCGCGAGATCGAGCTGGCCGACAATCTCGACTTCTCCACCGAAAGCCATTCGATGCGCGCCGGGATTCA
>CBDUCU010000284.1:0-5388 GCA_965365725.1 uncultured bacterium
GAAGGGCCAGATCGTTCCGGGCATGCTTGCCGACCTGGTCGTCCACACGCGCGACCTTCTCTCAATCAATGCGGAAGAGATTTTGCAGACCCGAGCGGCCATCACAATCTTCAACGGCGAAATTGTCTATGAACTACCCGCGCCGCGATAATAAGACGCTTCTTTTGCGAAGCTTCATTGTCGCGTTTTATTCATTTATGAGAAAAAGTTAAGTGGGCAAAGACATCAATGAAAATTTTTTTGACGACTCTTGTCATCGCTCTCTTTGTGATGCTCGTGTCAATAAACGTCTGCGCTGAAACAATCAAATCGCCTGACGGACAATTGTCGCTTACGTTCTCTTTATCTTCGGACGGCGCGCCCGCTTATCAACTCATGCGCGCGGGCAGAGAGGTCGTTAAGACGAGCCGGCTCGGTATCGAGTTAAAGGGACAGCCGGCGCTCGCAAACGGTTTTGTTGTGTTGGAGGCAAAAGAGTCTGCGAAGGACGAGACGTGGGAGACCGTCTGGGGCGAGACGCGTCGCGTGCGAAATAATTACCGCGAGCTTGCCGTCACACTAGAGCAGCGCTCGGAGAAGCCGCGCACGCTCGTCTTGCGCTTTCGTCTGTTCAATGACGGGCTCGGTTTTCGTTATGAATTCCCCGAACAGGAGCACCTCAGATACTTTACCGTCGCAGACGAAAAGACCGAGTTTAATCTGACGGGCGATCACAGGGCTTTCTGGATTCCCGGCGATTACGACACAAACGAATATGCTTACACGACGACGCGTCTAAGCGAGGTTGACGCTTCAATCGCCAGCCGCGCGCAGGAGATATTTACGCGCACGCCGATTGCTCCGAATGCCGTGCAGACTCCGCTCATGCTGAAATCTGAGGATGGTCTTTATATCAACATCCACGAAGCCGCACTCGTCAATTATCCGGCCATGCACCTGATGGTTGACCGGCAAAGCTTCACTCTCTCTGCGCATCTTGTGCCCGATGCGCTCGGCGCAAAAGCCTATTTGCAAGCTCCTGCGCAAACCCCCTGGCGCACAATCATTGTCAGCGACCGCGCAACCGACATCGTCGCTTCAAAACTTATTCTTAATTTGAACGAGCCGTCGAAGCTCAAAGATACGAGCTGGATCAGGCCCGTCAAATACGTCGGCATCTGGTGGGAGATGCACGTCGGCAAATCATCCTGGAATTATGCGGACGTGGCGAGCGTCAGTCTGACGCGTACGGACTGGTCGGCGCTCAAGCCAAACGGACGACACGGCGCGACGACCGCGAACACAAAACGCTACATAGATTTTGCCGCGCGTCATGGCTTTCAAGGCGTGCTCGTCGAAGGCTGGAACGTCGGTTGGGAAGATTGGTTCGGCAACTGGAAAGAAGAGGTCTTTGACTTTGTCACGCCGTATCCAGACTTCAACGTCGAAGAGCTACAAAAATATGCCGCCGCTAAAGGCGTTAAGCTCATCATGCATCATGAGACCTCTTCGTCCGTCACAAACTACGAGCGGCGAATTGATGAAGCCTTCCGTTTTATGAAGCGTTACGGTTACGACGCGGTCAAGACCGGCTACGTCGGTCGCATCATTCCGCGCGGCGAATGGCACGACGGCCAATGGATGGTCAACCATTACGTGCGCGTCGCAGAAAAAGCTGCCGCCTTTCAGATTATGCTCAACGCGCACGAATCCGCTCGCCCGACGGGTCTGCATCGCACCTATCCGAACTGGCTCGCAAACGAAGCGGCGCGCGGCAACGAGTTTAACGCATGGAGCGTGGGCAACCCGCCTGAGCATGAAACCATACTTCCTTTTACGCGTCTGTTGGGCGGGCCGATGGACTATACGCCCGGCATCTTTCAGATCAAGCTCGACCACTATCAAGCCGGAAAAAAAGAGCAGGTGCATACGACGCTCGCCAAACAGCTTGCGCTTTATGTGACGATCTACAGCCCGCTCCAGATGGCCGCCGATCTTCCCGAAAACTACGAGCGACATCTGGATGCTTTTCAGTTTATCAAGGACGTGGCCGTCGATTGGGACGAAACGAAAATCTTAGAGGCTGAGCCGGGCGATTATCTGACCATCGCACGCAAAGCTCGCGGCAAAGACGAATGGTACGCGGGCGCAATCACGGATGAGCAAACGCGCGTCGCAAACATCTCGCTCGACTATCTCGCGCCGGGTCGCAAGTATGCCGCGACCATCTACAGAGACGCGGACGACGCGCACTGGGAGAAGAACCCTTCGGCGTACAAAATCGAAAAGTTTTTGGTGGACGCAAAGACCGTCTTAAAGATTCGGCTCGCGGCGGGCGGCGGCGCAGCCGTCAGCTTAAAGCCGGCAACGGTTGACGACCTGCAAAGATTGAAGCCGTTTCAGAACTAATCAGTTCCAAGAGAAATAATCTCAGAGGAGAATCTGATGAGCTACATCGACCGCCGAAGTTTTCTTTCTTCCGCCGGTAAGGGAGTCGGGCTCGCCGCGCTCTCATCATCAACAGTTTCGTCGCTTCTGCGAGAAATTCACGCTGCCGCTCGCGCGGTCGAGCATCTGAGTCCGGAAGAGGCGGCGCGTGACGAAGATTTCTGGTTTACTATCCAACAGGCCTTTAGCGTCACGCGTGGGCTGGTGAATCTCAACAACGGCGGAGTTTCGCCCTCGCCCCGCATCGTCACAGAGGCTCTGGTGCGCTACATCTGGCAGCAGGAAGATGCGACCGCCTACACGATGTGGCAAATCCTCGAGCCGCAATCAGAGACGATTCGTACGGGGCTGGCGGAACTGTTCGGCTGCGACCGAGAGGAGATTGCGATCACGCGCAATGCTTCGGAATCGCTCGAAACGCTTCTGTTCGGCTTCGACTTAAAAGCGGGCGATGAAATTCTCTCGACCACGCAGGACTACCCGCGCATGCTCACCACGCTCAGGCAACGCGAGCGGCGCGAAGGCGTGCGTCTCAACCTCGTTAAGATTCCTCTTGCGCCGCAAAATTCTTCGGAGATTGCCGCCGCCTTCGAGCGCGGGATTACGCCGCGCACGCGTCTCATACTCATCTCGCATCAGGTCAACATTACGGGGCAGATTACGCCCGTGCGCGAGGTCTGCGAGATGGCGCGTCGTCGCGGCATCGAGACGATTGTTGACGGCGCGCATTCGTTTGCGCAGTTCGACTTTAAGCGCGACGATTTGCAGTGTGACTACTTTGCTTCGTCCCTGCACAAGTGGCTTTATGCGCCGAAGGGCGCGGGGCTGCTCTATGTGAAAAAGGATAAGATCGGGAAAGTTTGGCCTTTGATGGCAGCAGAGGGGAAACAATCGAACGACGTGCGTAAGTTTGAGGAGATCGGCACGCATTCAGCAGCGCCGCGTCTCGCCATCGGTGAAGCCATCCTCTTTCACCAGGGGCTTGGGCCAAAGAGAAAAGAGGCACGCCTCAGATTTCTTGCGCGCTACTGGATGAATCAGTTGAAAGACGCACCCGGCGTGCGCTTTCACACTTCTTTTGACGACCGCCAATCGTGCGCCATCGCCACCGTTGAAATAGAAGGCATCGACCCCGCCGCGCTTGGAAGTTATCTGATGAGCACGCACAAAATTTTTACTACGCCCATCGTTCACGATGAATTCAAGGGCTTGCGCATCACGCCCAACGTCTATACGACTCTCGGAGAACTTGATCGTTTCTGCGACGTGATGAAGAGGGTCGCGGCGCGCGGCATCCCTACGTAAGCGGGTCGAATAAGAAATGATGAACGCCGCAACGCGAACCGATGAATGAAAGACAAGTTGATTTTCATTCATCGGTTCGCGTTGCGGCGTAAATCGGTTCTCTTATTTGTGTCTCTGCTTTCTCAAGCGCCGTGCGGAGATTTAGTCGAGCATTTCCAGATTACCGTCGATGACGCGTGCCAGATACTCGCCGTCGCGCAGAACCCATGCGATGCGACTACCTGCGCGCGCCAATTCTGCCCACTCGGTTTGTTTCTTCGGATTCTGCTCGACAAGCACCGCGCCGCCCTCAAGATCGACGTAACGCAGACCCGAGCGCGCAAAGCGGCGCACGCCCCGACCGCCCCCGAACAATTTCTCGAAAGCGACAAGAATGCGGCCCGGCGCAGGCGCGTCAGACTCTTCCGTCTCTCTCTTCTCTCGCATATCGCTAGGCTTCAGTCTCTGCGATTGCTGTCGGCGCGCCGCGCGCCGACAGCAATCGGTTGACAATGTCGAGCAGGTCTTTAGCGCGGAAAGGTTTTGAGATGTAATCATCAAAACCGGCTTCAAGCGCGTTGCGCCGGTCGTTCGCAGATGCAAAGGCCGTCACTGCCACGCAAAGAATCGAGCGCGTGCGCGCATCCGCACGCAGTTGTTTGAGCGCCTCCCAACCGTCGAGTTTCGGCATTGAAAGATCGATCAACGCGACATCAGGCGGAGACATAAGCGCCGCTTCGACGCACTCGAGCCCATCGCGCGCCTCGCGGATGCGATAGCCCTCCGTCTCCAGCATCAGACGCAGGAGTTCGCGGTTGTCGTCGTAGTCGTCGGCGATCAGTATCGTCGCTATCATCGTCGGGTCGGCGCGCGGAGAACAAAATTCTGTGTTTGATGTAAAAGCTACGAGACGGCGACAATGATAAATCCAAATTTTGAAATCGCAAATCCCCGAAAAGAGGTTCTTGACAGTGCTTGCGGGCCGCTACCATAATCGACGAGGTCGTTCAGCGCTTTTAGACAGCATGCTGGACGGCTCCCCTGTTGCGAGCGGTCAACCTGCCGCCATCACCAGCCCGGTCGAGCGATGCAAACGCCCCGGCAGTGCGGCCCGGCTCTCCGAAGTCCAAGCCAGTCAAGACGAACCTACATGCAAGGAGACTGAAAAAGTTGCCTAGTCGAGACCTAGAACAGAGCCTGCGCGAAGACATCGAGGGCTATGTCGAAAGCCGCCTTGCAGGATTGCGCGAAGAGATCGCGCGCCTTCAGGATCAGATCATACAAGGTCTGAGCCGCCTCTCGGATCGCGTCACAACAGACGCACAAACAAATGCGCCGGTCACCGTCGCCATCGCCGATCATCTGCGGCAAGCGCGCAACCTCGGGATCGAAGAGGCCGCCGAAGGGTCGGCGCGCTCGCGCTCGTCAAGCGACATGGCAATCATCAAGGCGGCGGTCGAAGACCTTGAAGAGCAGCATACACAACCCGAAGCTCTCAACACGCTTGTCAACCGCGCCGCCGCGTTTGCACCCCGCATCGCCTTTTTCGTCGTCCGCAACGAACGCGTGACGGGCTGGCGCGCGCGTGGTTTAGAAGGGACGGTCGGCGATGATGCAGTGCGCGAAATCTCTCTCGGTCTATCGTCCGACACCTTGCTCGGCGAGGCTGCGCGCACG
>CBDUCU010000285.1:0-5381 GCA_965365725.1 uncultured bacterium
GTACTCGATCTGGTGTTGTTCCTCGACCTCGCGGCGCTTCTCGGCGAAGTGGTCAGCTCGCGCTCGATTGTTGGAGCGTCGGTCGCACAGACGGCTGGCGTGCCGATGCTTTCGCCCTCTTCGACAAATCCAGCCGTTACAGAGCGCGGCGACTACATCTTCCGAAGCTGTTACACAGACCCATTCCAGGCTTCCGCCCTTGCACGCTTCGCGCGTCAGGATTTGCACGCGCGCCGCGCCGCGCTGCTTATCGACCGCACACACGAATATTCGCAGGAACTTGCGCGCCTGATTCGCGCGTCGTTTGAGCGCGCGGGAGGCGAAATCGTTTCCGAACAGATTTACGCAGAGGGCGATGAAGACTTCACACAGCAGTTGATGACGGCAGGCGCCGCGCGCCCCGACGTGATCTTTGTGCCGGGCTATTACCGCGAGGCGGGAATGATTGCAAAACGCGCTCGAGAGTTAGGAATCAACGTCCCGCTTGTCGGCGGCGACGGTTGGGATTCACAAGGGCTTTATCAAATTGGCGGCGAAGATTTGCGCGGCACCTTCTTTTCAAACCATTTCTCGGTCAACGACCCCGACCCGGCCGTCAGAAGCTTTGTCGAAGACTACATCGGCATGCACGGCTACCCGCCCGATGCATTTGCCGCCACAGCCTACGATGCAGCGCGCATCATGTTTACGGCTGTCCGCAACGCAGGCTCGCTCGACCGAAGGCTTATCCGCGACGCGCTCGCCGACACCACTAACTACAAGGGCGTAACCGGAACCATCACCATCGGGCGCGACCGCAACGCCGTCAAACCCATCGTCATCATCCGCATCGAACAGGGCGGCCTCTACGCCGTCCAGGAACGCATCATGCCCGATGGGGAAAACAGAGCGAGCGCGCCACTTCGACTTGAATGAACTGTCAGGCTGTGCTCGGAAATATTTAGTCGGTTTTTCGCAAGGCCCGATGCGCTCGTTGTTAGGTTTCGTGCGACCTGGCGAACAGAACCGGTATCACGTCATAGAAGCTGAGAATCGAATCCTCGCAGCCATTCAACAAATGCTTCTGCACTTTGGCAAACGGATAGGCCGCGTTCTCATCATCAAAGTAGATGCCCCAAGCTCCATCAGATGCGCGCCAACGCCCGCCGTGATTAGCAATAATGCATTCACCCAGAAACGCTCCAACAGAATAAGAAATTCCCTCGACGGAGGACTCTTCAAGATTTGGTCGGATGCGTTCAAGATATCCGTCCAGCCACTCAACGGATGCTCGGTCATATTTGAGATTGACTTCGACCGTCTCGGATAAAGTGACGATAAGACGCTCAGCAAGCGCTTTGATTTGTTCTTCCATTGCCATTCGACAGAAATTTAACTACTTGCCTAATGACTCACGCGCGACCGTCAATGCTTCGGCGACGCGCGCGGGCGATGTTCCACCGATGGTGTTTTTAGTCGCAAGTGTCTGTTCGAGCGAAAGGGCTTCGTAAACGTCTTCGTCGATGAGCGGCGAGAAGCGTCGGAACTCTTCAAGGTCAAGCTCCTGTAATTCCCAACCCTTCTCGACGGCGTAGAGAACGATGCGCCCGACCATCTCGTGCGCTTCGCGGAAGGCGATGCCGCGCCCGACAAGATAGTCGGCCAATTCGGTCGCGTTCATCCATCCGAGCGCAGCCGTCTCGCGTGCGCGTCCTTCGTTGAGACGCGTGTTGCGCAGAACGGTCGCCGTCACGTCGAGCGAGGCGCGCAAGGTGTCCGCCGTATCAAAGACGGCTTCTTTGTCCTCCTGCATGTCTTTGTTGTAGGCCAGCGGCAAACCTTTGATGATCGTGAGCAGCGCCGTCAGGTGTCCGAAGACGCGCCCTGTTTTCCCGCGCACGAGTTCGAGCGCGTCCGGGTTCTTCTTCTGCGGCAAAAGACTCGACCCTGTCGCCACCGCGTCGCTCAATTCGATAAATCCAAACTCGCCCGTCGCGTAGATGATGAGGTCTTCGCACAGACGCGACAGATGAGCCATGACGAGCGATGCGGCTGCCGCAAACTCGACGCAGAAATCTCGGTCGCTGACAGCGTCGAGGCTGTTGCGTGAGATCGAATCAAATCCGAGCGCACGGGCGGCACGCTCGCGGTCGAGCGGGTGAGACGTTCCGGCCAGCGCGGCTGAACCGAGCGGCAAAACGTTTGTCCGTCGTCGAGCGTCGAGCATGCGCTCGTAGTCGCGCGCAAGCATCTCAAAATAGGCGAGACACCAGTGAGGGAAAAGAACTGGCTGCGCGCGTTGCAGATGTGTGTAACCGGGCATCACAGCCTCTCGATGCGCTTCTGCGAGATCAACGAGCGCCGTCTGCACGCCCTTGATGCTTTCACACGCGCGGTCAATCTCTTCGCGCAACCACAGACGCATCGCGGTCGCCACCTGATCGTTGCGGCTGCGTCCCGTATGAAGCTTGCGCCCGGCATCGCCGACCAGCTCGACCAGTCGCGCCTCGATAAACGAATGAACGTCTTCGGCTGATTCGTCGTGCAGATACATCGCGCCTTCGGCGGCGGCGCGCGAAAGGATTTCACGCAACCCGTCGGTGATCTTGTCCGCATCGTCGTAGCTAATTACGCCCGCCACGCGCAGCGCCTCGCAATGCGCGATGCTTGCACGCACGTCGGTCTCAAAAAGCCTGCGGTCGAAACCGAAGGAGCTATTAAAGCGCGCAAAGCCCGGATCGACCGCGCCGACAAACCGCCCGCCCCACAAATTTTTTATTTCGCTCATGAATAAATCTTTCGCAACCAAAAGAGTTTCCGCTTGCCTGCAAAGATAAACGCAAAGCACGCACAGGCAAAGTCACAGAGCCTCTTTGCCGCGAGAGCAAAGGTCATTTGCCCGCCGGTCCTGTAAAAAAATATCGCAATACGCTTGCCATCATGCATCTAAGCTGTTAGTTTATGCAATTATTCAATAATTATGCATAAATTCTGAATAAAAACTTGATGGAAAAAGAGACGCGACAGAGAAAAATCCTGAGTTTGATACGCGCAAGGCGCGTCGGGACGCAGGCCGAGCTGACCGAGCTTTTGGAACACAGCGGTGTGGAAGCGACGCAGTCGAGCGTCTCGCGCGATCTGGTCGAATTGGGAATCGTCAAACGGCGTGGCCGCTATGTGATTCCCTCAAGCGGTGAAAGCGCACGCGCGCGCGGGCTGTTTGCCGTCGAGCCGGCGGGCGCGAATCTTTTGGTGGCAAAGTGCGAGCCGGGGCTTGCCTCGGCAGTCGCCGTCGAGATTGATCGCGCGCAGATTGAAGATGTTGTCGGCACCATTGCGGGCGAAGACACAATCTTTATTGCCGTCGCCGATGCAAAACATCAGCGCGCGGCATTGAAGAGAATTTGGGAGCTGTTTTCGTAAATAGCTTTCAGCGATTAGCAGTCAGCTTTTAGCTTTTTTGTCTGCGAGTCGCTGAAATTTTCTTTCTTAATGCAAACATAAAATCAAGGATTGGAAGGAGAGACAATCAGCGCATCAGTCAACAAGCAGGGCGAATCAAAAAGCTAATGGCTGAAAGCTGATTGCTAAAAGCTCTAATGAAGAAAATTGTTTTGGCTTATTCGGGCGGGCTTGATACGTCTGTGATGCTTCACTGGCTGCGCGAAAGATACGACTGCGAGGTCGTCTGTTATTGCGCGGACGTAGGACAGGGAGATGAACTGGAAGGTCTTGAGGAGAAGGCCAAACGGACGGGCGCGTCGAAGCTCTACGTCGAGGACTTGCGTCAGGAGTTTGTTGCCGATTACGTGTGGTCTGCGGTCAAGGCAAACGCTGTTTACGAAGGCGTGTATCTGCTCGGCACTTCGCTGGCGCGCCCCGTCATCGCCAAGCGACAGATTGAGATTGCGCGGCTTGAAGGCGCGGACGCAGTTGCACACGGCGCAACGGGAAAAGGCAACGATCAGGTTCGATTCGAGCTGACCTACTATGCGCTTGAGCCTTCGATAGAGGTGGTCGCCCCCTGGCGCGAGTGGGAGTTTAAGGGACGAAGCGACTTGATCGCTTATTGCGAACGGCACGACATTCCTATCAAAGCGACCGCAGAAAAACCGTATTCGACCGACCGCAATCTGATGCACGTCTCTTACGAGGGCGGCATCCTCGAAGACCCCTGGCGTGAGCCGCCCGAAGATATTTTTCAGATGACGGTCGGGCCTGAAAGCGCGCGGTCGGAGGCCGAATACGTCGAGATCGGTTTTGAAAGGGGCGTGCCCGTGAGCGTGGACGGCGAGCGTATGCGCGCGGTCGCGTTGCTCGAACGCTTGAACGAATTGGGCGGAGCGCACGGCGTGGGACGCGTTGATCTGGTCGAGAACCGCTTTGTCGGGATGAAGTCGCGCGGGGTGTATGAAACGCCGGGCGTGACGATCTTGCAGGCCGCACACCGCGCGCTCGAATCAATCACGCTCGACCGAGAGGTCTTGCGTCTGCGCGACCAGTTGAGCCTCAAGTTTGCCGAGAGCGTCTATTACGGTTTCTGGTTTGCTCCGGAATCCGAATTGATGCGAAAGCTGATTGATGAGACGCAGTTGAATGTGACGGGCGACGTGCGTCTCAAGCTCTATCGAGGAAACGCGGCGGTCGTAGGTCGTCGCTCGCCAAATTCTCTCTACAGCGAAAGCCTCGCTACGTTTGAGGCCGACACCGTCTATAACCAGCGCGATGCCGAAGGCTTTATCAAGCTCAACGCGCTGCGTCTGCGGCAGGGCAAGACCGCAAATCGTGAATCATAAAACGATTTTGATTGAATGGTCTTTGCGATGAATGAAGCATTGAGAGCTACGTGCAATCACAATTTAGGATTCACGATTTACGAGGAAGATGCTGATGTCGAACATACATGAATCAATCGGCGTGGCCGTCCGAGTAGTCGAGGCAGACAAGATTGGCTCGGCTGCATCGGGCCTGAGCTTGTCAAAAACTCTGGCCGTTGTGGGAGATCGCAGGCGCGTGCGTGCGGGCGATGTGGTTGTCGTGCGCGCGCTGACCGATAGCGCGACCTACAACCAGCTTGAGCTTGGGTCTGGACGTTTGGCAAAGATCAATCCGGGCGATGTATTGGTCGGCGTGTTGGGCCGCCGGCGCGCGCTCAAAGGTTTTGTCGGCGACGTGCCAGCGGAGGCGGGCGCGGGCGACCGGCTTCATCTTTTGAATATGGGCGGCGTAATCGGCAGTTGCACGGGGCATCACTCGTCTTTGAGCGACGCGATTGAAGTCGAGCTGCTTGGTTTTGCTTATGATGAAGACGCGCGCGTGCGCAACATCGCTGACGCGGCGCTGCCTCTGCGCGCGACGCTTGGCGAAACGGCCCCGCTCGTCGTTGTGGCGGGCGCGTGTAT
>CBDUCU010000286.1:0-5332 GCA_965365725.1 uncultured bacterium
ATGCAAACGACTTCGATCCGGCTAAATGGGACGACGATCCGAGCGAGATGGGCAGCCGCGCCACCGGCCCTTACGGACACGGCACGCACGTCGCCGGCATCATCGCGCTGGCCGCACCCGAAGCACGCATCATGCCCGTGCGCGTCCTCAATGATCGAGGCTTTGGCGACATGTGGACGCTTGCACGCGCGCTCGATTACGCTGCCGACCCCGACCGCGATTCTTCGACCGACGACGGGGCAGACGTTATCAACATGAGCATCGCTTCGACGTATCATTCGCGCGCGGTGCGCGACATCCTTCAGAAGATTACAGGCGAGACTCCAAAGACCCCGCCGCCTACTGACAACGCATCCACAACGCCCCCTGCAATCGCGCCGCAAACCTTATCGCAGGTTTCAATGAGCGCGCCCGTCATCATCGCAGCATCCGGCAACGGTGTGGTTCGCAGCGACGGCACGCGCCGCTTCGACAAAGAGATGTATCCCGGCGCTTACGCACGCGCCTTCGACAGCGTCCTCGCCGTCGCCGCAAGCGACCAGACCGACGCGCTCACCTCGTTTTCGACGCGCGGCGATTGGGTCAGGCTGATGGCTCCCGGCGTTGACGTTATCAGCAGCGTGACGCGCGATGCAGCGCCGCCCAACGAATACGGTAAATGGAGCGGCACTTCGATGGCCGCGCCCTTCGTCGCCGGAGAGGCCGCGCTCATTCGCTCGCAGTCGCGCGACCTCAACGCAGTCGAAGTAAACAACCGCATCGTCTCAACCGCTCAACAGGTTGCCCAACCCGTCGCGCGCCGCGCCGATGAAGCTTCGGCAATCGCGCCCTTCGCCGCCGGTGTGCCAAACCCAATCGACGCGGACGCGAGATTTTTTGCGCGCCAGCACTATCTTGATTTTCTCAGCCGCACGCCCGATGCTTCGGGACTCGATTTCTGGTCGGCGGAGATTTCCAAATGCGGCGCAAACGCGGCTTGCATAGACAACCGTCGGCAGCACGTTTCGGGCGCGTTCTTTCTCTCGATTGAGTTTCAGGGAACAGGTTTTTTTCTACACCGGCTCAATCGCGCATCCTTCGGCCAGGCGCTTCCGCGCTATTCGGTCTTCATGCCCGATCTACAACAGATAAGCGAAGGCGTAATCGTCAACTCGCCCGGATGGGAGCAGAAGCTTGAATCAAATCGCGCATCCTTTCTCGCACAGTGGGTCAACCGGCCTGAATTCAAGAGCGCGTTTCCCGATGCGATGACGAGCGCCGATTACGTCAACAAGCTCTTCGCTCAAACCGGCATCACGCCGACCCAACAGGAAAGGGACGCGCTCATCAACGACCTCAGCGCGGGAAAAGAGACGCGCGCCGGCACGTTGCTCAAAGTGGCCGAGCATCCCGCGCTCTTTAGTCAGGAGAAGAATCGAGCCTTTGTCCTGATGCAATACTTCGGATACCTTCGCCGAGACCCGGACGAGGCAGGCTTCCAGTTCTGGTTAGGCAAGCTCAACAATCATGGCGGCGATTTTGTCAGCGCCGAGATGGTTCGCTCATTCCTCGTCTCAAGCGAGTATCGAGAGCGATTTGGCAAAGGATAGTTAACAAATCCGTTGCGCGAAAAAAATTCTCAATCGAAGTATTTTTCTCGCGTCTCGTTTGACTGTTATGTTGACGGTCGCGCTTTTGAAGCGACAGTCTTAACAAAATAAGGGGCAAATCGGCGCGTACGCAGTCCCGGTGCGCGCCGGGACAGATGGCGAAGAGACGACCGTTAAGGGGAGAGCGGTTCTCTTCACCAGTTGGGCGGCGCAGTCAAAATTCTGACTGCGCTGCTCTTTTTTTATTTGTCAATCGTCTGCAGACAGCCGTTCGTTGTTGCCATAATCTGATAAAAGCAATCTCAATCCTGGAAAGTGAGGAAGAAACTTTAAGCAGACGTTCTGATTGGCGAAAGCGGTGCGTTGCGCGTCGCACCTTGTTGACTCGCACAATGTTTTGGCGTTACAAACTTCAGGCCCGGCCCGTCAAATTTTCGTCGAGACAATCAAAACAACATGAGATCAGCTCTCAACGCAATATTTCTATTGTGCCTTGCGCTCAGCTTTGTGGCCTGCTCGTCGCGCACCAATCAATCTTCAAACAACGACAGCGCTGCCGCAGCAACTTCCGATGCAACTTCCACCAATGCAAACGAAGCCAAACCCGCCGCCGGACTCAACCTGCCGCCGCTTCCGCCCGATGCGGACGCGCGCGCGTATATCGAGCGCGGCATCGAAGCCTACAAGAAAAACTACGACCGCGAGGCCGCCGAAGCCTTTGAGCAGGCCGTCAGGCTCGACCCCTCGTCTGCCGAAGCACACTATCGGCTCGGTCTTGCTTATGCCGCGCTCGGGCGCAACGAGGATGCCGAGAAGAGTTTCGAGTCGGCAGTTAAAGAGTATAAAAAGGCAGCGCGCGAAGAGGATGAAAACGCGGAGGCGCAATTCTATCTCGGTCTGGCTTACGCCAAGCTTGGCGAATGGGAAGATGCGGTCAAGGCTTTCAAACAGAGCGTGCGCGACGAGCCGCAGGATACGGACAGGTATTATGAATTAGGTGTCGCGCACAGCAAGCTCGCGCAATACCGCGAGGCCGTCAACGCGCTCGAAAAGTCGCTTGAGATCGACCCGGATAACTTTCGCGCTTCCGATGCTTTGGAGCGCGCGCGCGAAGGGCTCGAGCGGCGCGAGGCGTTTCTCAAACAGATCGAAAAGATGAAACAGCAGAAGAAGCCCGGCTCAAACACAAACGCGAACGTCAACACCAACCGTTCTCCTGCGAGCGCACCCACGCCGCCGCAGATGCAATAAAGCTTTGAGAATAACGTAAAGCCGAAAAAACGCAGGGGTGCATCAGCACGAAAGCGAGAGCAAGCGTTTACGCTTTCGCTCAATCTTTAACGAAAGTGTAAACGCTCGCTCTCGCTCGTCCCGAATCACACGCCCGCAAGCGTTGAACAACAGGCGTTTGCTCTTTCAAACGTCGTTCTACTGCTTGGCCTTCCATTCCGCGACGCGTTTCTCAAAATCTGCCAGCGCCTGCGCGTTGACGTTTGCGGCGCGTCCGACCTGCAACGCGCGTTCGCCCGCCGCAACTGCCTCAGCAGTTTTCCCTTGTGCGGCGAGCGCGCGCGCTTTTGACGAAAGGTTGCCAAAAGTCTCTTTGATCCTGATCGACTCGTCGAGCCAACGCATCGCTTCATCGGTGGCAAGCTTGTTTGCAATGGCAAAGTTTGCGGCCTGCACGCGTATCTGCGGGTCGTCAGGACGCGCCGCAATCGCTTCCCGCGCCTTCTGTAGAGCCAGCCCGTTTACATCCTTGACCTCGACCGTAAAGGGCACAGCCACCTTCTCCCAGCGAAGCACAACGCGCGCCGAGTTTGCCCCCGCCGGCTCGATCTGAAACGAAAGCCATTCCTGACTATCGGGTGCAGCCTGCGGCTTTGTCTTGACGCGCAGCGCATCCTTTTTTTCGTCGTAAGAGAAGCTGCCCCATTGCCCGTCGTCTCTATTGAAGATAATCGTCCATTCGTCGCGGCCCGGAATCGTGTGCAGACTGTAGCTGCCGGCGGCAAGCATCTGTCCCTGAACAAGTACGTCGTCAGAGACTTTGAAGACGGTCGCTTCGTTTGCTCCGGTGCGCCACACGCGACCGTAGGTGACTATGCCAGCATCCTTCGGACGCAAGCGCGGGTCGTCGAGAGTCGCGCTGCCAGCAGGCGCTTCTGCGGCTGCCTCGCCCCAGATTTTGCGTCCCTTCATGGCAGGCCGGCTGTAGGTGACTGTCACGTCTGTTACGCCGATGGTCTGCATCACGCTTGCCTTCTGGCTCTCGCGCGGAAAACGAAGCGGAGTCTGCGCGCTTGCGTTCAAAACTGAGAGCAGAACGATGGCGAAGGCTTGCGGCCACAACCTTCCGAGTGTTTTCATCTTCGATACCTCTTTTGTCGTGTTTGAATTTCTTGTCGCGTCGGAGAAGACGGGAATGCGGATTTTATTACTTACGCCGGGAAAGAGAAAGCAGTCCACGCAGCACTTGTCTTTGGTCATTCATTTTTGAACGACGAGAGCTTTGCAGATCGAAGAAATCATTTCAGGCTTTGCGCCGCAGGTGACAAATGAAGCATCTTAACGTTAAAGCAGGCTGCTGTGGGTTTCGTTCTTCGAGAACCGAATACACAAAAGTCTTTCCGGTCGTCGAAGTACAACAGACATTTTATCAACCGCCAAAGGTCGAGACGCTCAGGCGCTGGCGCGCAGAAGCTCCGCCCGGTTTTGAGTTCACATTGAAAGCGTGGATGCTCATCACACACGAAGCGCGCAGCCCCACCTATAGACGTTTGAAACGCAAGCTGAGCGATGAGGAGCGCGAGGGTTGCGGAGCGTTTCGTCAGAGCGCAATCGTCAAAGAGGCTTGGGCCGCGACGCTCGCCTCAGCCGAAGCGCTCGGTGCACAGCGCGTGCTCTTTCAATGTCCGGCGAGTTTTACGCCGACGCAGCCAAACATTAAAAACCTGCGTCGCTTTATCAAATCAATCGAACGCACGGGGCTGCGCCTGATGTGGGAGCCGCGCGGCGCTTGGCCCGACCAACTTGTCAGCCAGTTGTGCGACGAGCTCGATCTGATACACGTCGTCGATCCATTCTCGGCGCGAAGCCTTACGCCCTCGTCAAGCTATTTTCGGCTGCACGGGCGCGGCGGCTGGGGCTACAAATATGAGACGGGCGAGCTGGAAGAATTGATCTCGATGCTGCCGCGCACGGGCGAAACTTCCTACGTCTTATTCAACAACGTCAGGATGCGCGAGGACGCGCTAAATTTTTTGGAGCTGGCACGCGCTGCTTCTCTTGATGAACAAGAAAACGTTTGACGCGCATGCACGCAAAACTCGGCGCATAAAAACGGGCAAACTCTGCCGATATTAACGAAGACAACAACTGATGAGCGAAACAACAAATTCTTCCGCAGTAGAGCAACACATAAATCCGCTCGGCGCAGCGCATCTCTCATTCATCGGCTGCGGCGCGATGGCCGAAGCGATGATTGCGGGGCTGCTCCGCCAAAAACTGATCGCGCCCGCACAGGTCACAGGCAGCCATCCGCGCGCCGCACGACGGCAAGAGCTTCGCGCGCGTTACGGCATCCGCGTGGTCGAATCGAACCGAGAGGCCGCGTCTGCGACATCGACGCAGGTGCGGCGCGATGGCGAGGCGGTTGCTTCAAACGACTCTTCTATTGTCGTGCTCGCCGTCAAACCGCAACGTTCGGCGGGTGTAATGCAAGAGATCAACGGCGCGCTTAC
>CBDUCU010000287.1:0-5326 GCA_965365725.1 uncultured bacterium
TTCGGTCGCGCCCTGAAGATTCTCAATTTTGGGCGCAACGTCGGTTAAAAGCGCGTTGGAGAGTTGTCGCACATCGTTAAAACGACGTTCGGCACGGTCGCGCTCGCGTCGCGCCACTCCCGCCTGCCACAGCGCGAGCGCGAGACCAACGATGAGCGAGAGCGCAACCAGAGCCGTCGCCGTCGCCGCAACCTTGTTGCGCCGGATGAATTTTCCAGCGCGGTAGGTAAACGAATCCTTCTGTGCGCGGACGGGGCGACCTTCCAAATATCTCTGCACGTCTTCGGCAAGCTGTGCGACCGAGGCGTAGCGCCGCGCGGGGTCTTCGCGCATCGCCATCGCAAAGATGTTCTCCAATTCGACCGCGCCGAATTTTCTGTTGCCGGTCAAAGCCCTTCTATTTGCGTTCTCCTGATCGGTCGGCGCATTAGCTGCAACGGTTCGCCCTGCGCTTCTCGAACGCCATCCGCCCGGCGACCTCTGCGCATCCGTCGATGCACGAGCGCTACGCAACAAATCGCGCAGCAGAATGCCGAGGCTGTACACGTCTGAGGCTGTAGTGACAGAGCCGCCCACAATCTGTTCGGGCGCGGCGTAGTCGGGCGTGAAGACGCGCATCTCCGTGCGCGTCTCGTCGGTTGCGCCTTCTGCATGGAGCAGTTTGGCAATGCCGAAATCCAACAGCTTAGGTACGCCTTCGGATGTGACCAGAATATTTGAGGGTTTCAAATCGCGGTGGACGACGAGGTGCTGGTGCGCGTAGGAGACGGCGCGACAAACTTCGAGAAACAGACGGAGTCTTGCAGCGATGGAGAGATTGCGCTCGTCGCAATAGTCGTCGATGCGAGCGCCTTCGACGTATTCCATCACAAGAAAAGGCTCGCCGTCCGTGCTCACGCCGCCGTCTAAGAGCCGCGCGATGTTCGGATGATTGAGCGAAGCGAGAATTTGTCGCTCGCGGCGGAAGCGCCGGACGAGTTCCGCGTCGGCGTAGCTGCGCCGCACGATCTTGAGAGCGACGCTTTGTTGAAACTCGCCGTCAAAGCGTTCAGCTAAAAAGACCGCGCCCATTCCGCCGCGACCGATCTCGCGCACGATCCGGTAGCTGCCCAACGTTTGTCCGATGCGCGCGTCGTCCGCCTCAAAAAAATCCGCCGCCAGCGAAACTGCCGGAGCAGCGAGAAATCCATCGGTCTGTTCGTCGCAGACGAGAAGCGATTCGACCTCGCGGCGCAGATGCGCGTCGCCCGCGCATCTCTCATCGAGAAACCTTTCGCGCGCAGACGGCTCAAGCTCCAACGCGGCGCTCAGCAGTTCTTCGACCTTTTGCCATTCTTCGATATGCATCGCTACGAGTTAACGCGCAAAGGCGGGCTACAAACTGACAGGAATTTTTTAGACGACATTTTGCGCCAGCTCTCTGTAGAGCCAGAGCCGCGCGGTCTTCCAATCGCGCAGGACGGTGCGCGTCGTCACGCTTAAGACTTGAGCGATCTCTTCGTCGGTCAAGCCGCCGAAAAAACGCATCTCGACGACGCGACACTTGCGCTCGTCAAACTGCGCAAGCCTATCGAGAGCTTCGTCGAGCGCGACGAAATCTGCGGCGCGTTCTTCAATCGGCAGATGCGCGTCCTCAATCGAGAGATGCACTGCGCCGCCGCCGCGCTTTTCCGTCGCGTGCGCGCGCGCATGATCGATCAGCACGCGACGCATCATGCTTGAAGCGATGCCGTAGAAATGTGCGCGGTTTTGCCAGTTAACGCGAGTTTGGTCAACCAGCCGAAGATATGCTTCGTTGACGAGCGCGGTCGGTTGAAGCGTGTGGTCGCCGCGCTCTCTTGAGAGAAACGAGCGGGCGAGGCGGCGCAGCTCGTCATAGACCAAAGGCATCAGACGCTCTGCGGCGTTCCCATCGCCTTCGCTCCATTCATGGAGAATGCGCGTCACTTCGTGTTGCAGGTCATCCGACATTTGCGAGGCAGGGCTCCTCTCGTGCGGCGCGGATTCTATCGCGGAAAATCTTCTACTCCAAGTTTTTTTTGACTCTTCATGTCAGGTTTCGCTCCTCTGGCTCGCGTGTTGAGACAGAAGCGGAATCAGACATTTTTTTTGAGGAGTCAGATCATGAAAAGAACTCGCATGCACAGAAATGTTGCCCTTTTATTCGTCGCCGGGTTGCTGACGGTCGGCTCAGTCGCTGCGTTAACACAGAAAGAACGCTCCGGTTTCGCTTCACGCGTACGCAACGTGTTTTCCGTGCTCACCTCTACATCGACGGCGAAGGCGGCTACGCGCGTGCGTGCGACGGGCGCACAACTCAGTGTGCAAAAGAGCGTGCAAACGTCTCCGCAACTCAACTTGAGCGCAGCAGACGAAGGCTCTGCGCCGACCGAATACATGAGCGGGACCGGCATCAGCGAGATGGCGGGCCGGACGCGTGCGCATGCTCTTGCGTCTGCCGATTTCGACAGCGACGGCATGCCCGATTTGATCGGCGGCTATACGGGCGCAAGCGGCGCAGGAGTAGTCACGCTGCAACGCGGAAACATCGAGGCCGTCTATCCCAACAGTTCGGAAGCGCGCGAACGGCGCGAGCAAGGAAGATTCAACGGCTCTGCGTTCGAGCGCGAGGGCGCAGCATTTCAACTGCCGGAGGCGGCGCACTTTGTCGGCGCGGGCGACTTCGACGCGGATGGACGCTTCGACGTTGTCGCGGCGCGACGCGGGTCAAGTTCTCTCTATCTGTTGCGCGGCGACGGGCGCGGAAATCTTTCAGGGGCTGAGCGCGTAGAGCTGCCGGGCACGTTGACCGCATTTGCGGCGGGCGAGATCAACCGGCGCGATGGGTTGACGGACATTATCGTTGCAATCAACACGGACGAGGGCGCGGCGGCGCTGGTCTTTGAGTCGCCTGCGGGCGCGCTGCGCGGTCGTCCCGAAAAGTTTTCGTTGTCGGCGACGGCGAGCGGTCTTGCGCTCGGCGATTTGGATGCCGACTCGATGAACGATTTAGCAATTGCGGCGGGCAACGAATTGTTGATCGTGCACGGGCGCGACCGTCGTTTGTCTTTGGATGAAGCGAGCCGTCAAGACGCGCAAGACGTGAAAGCAACCCGGAGCGCGTTCGAGTTTGCGCTCTCCGGCGTTGCGTTCGGCGATTTTGCGGGCGACGAGCGCGCGGACATAGCCGTTTTGTCAAGCGACGGCCACATACAAGTGTTGACGCGCACCGGAAGCGACAAGACGAACGAAAAGAAGATTGACGACGCGCAACGCGCTCAAGCCGTTGGCAAACAGGCGCGCGCAATCGAATGGCGGATGAGCAAAGAGTCGCGCGTCCCTGCAGACGAGAGCGCGCTGGAACCATCAGTCGCGTCGAATCTTCTGTTGACGGCGAAAGTCTCTGCTCTCTCAAAGGACGACTTGTTAGTGGTTGGCGGCGGGCGCGTGCACGTCTTGACGAATGAAGCGGCGAAGGCGCGCGTTAGTGAGAAGGCAAAACTGAGAGAGACGGCAAACATCGAGGTTGAAGCCGACTTTCGCTTGTCGGCATCGGTCGAAGCAGAAGGCGATTTAGCGGCGGTCTTGCCGATGCGTCTCAGTTCGTCTGCGCTGAGCAGTCTGGTCATACTTGGCAGCGAGAGCAAAGCCCCATCAGTCGTGAGTCAAGCGGCGGCTGTGACGTTTACGGTCAACTCGGCGGCGGACACCAATGATGCGAATACCAGCAACGGCATTTGCGCGGATGCTAACGGCAACTGCACATTGAGGGCGGCGTTGGACGAGATTGGCGCAAACTTTTCAACCCCGGACGCCGGGCCCTACACGATCAATTTCAACATCCCCGGCGCGGGCATCCCGACGATTTCGACGAGCGGAAATTTCCCGTTTCAAAATGCCATCATAAAGCCGGTTATCATTGACGGTACGACGCAGGCGGCGGGGCGCGTCGAGATCATAGACACGGCGGGTCATGGCGGCTTACTTCGGCTGGATGGCGGAAACTCGACGGTGCGCGGTCTGGTGATGAGCGGTTCGGGTCAAGGCTCTATCTTCCTAAACAGCAACAACAACATCATCGAGGGCTGCTACTTCGGCACTACCGCCGACGGGTCTGCCGTCGCCGCACGCCGGAATCAGACCAGCTTATACATTCAATCATCGAACAACCGCATCGGCGGCACGACCGCCGCCGCGCGCAATGTCATCTCCGGCGCGACTGACAAAGGCATCTTCATCATCGCAGGGACGGGAAATGTCATTCAAGGTAATTACGTCGGCACGAACGCGGCGGGCACAGCAGCTATCGGCAACCGCGTTGCCGGTATCCGAATAGCCGCGCCCGGCGTAACTATCGGCGGCACGACCGCCGGTGCGGGCAACCTCATCTCAGGTAATGAAAACGCAGGCGGAGAAGCCGCGCTCTACGTCAGAAACGGAGGCACCGGTATTACCTTTGTCACCGTGCAGGGTAATTTGTTCGGCACAGATGCTTCCGGTAACGCTCGCGTCGAGAATGCTGGCGACGCGCTTTATGTGGAGAGCGGCGGCGGGCTGACAACCATCGGCGGCACTAGCCCTGCGGCGCGCAACATCATCTCCGGGAACAACGGGCGCGGAATCTATATCACTGCTTGTTGCGATCCAAACCTTATCCCATCGGCTTACATTCAAGGCAACTACATCGGCACGAATGCAGATGGAACGGTCTTGCCCAACCGCTCGCACGGCATCCAGCTCGACCGTCAGAGCATCGTCGTCGGCGGCACGGCATCGGGCGCGGGCAACCTCATCTCCGGCAATGACGGCGACGGCATCAATGTGAGCGGCTTCTTCGGCTCGCAGGGTCACACGATTCAGGGAAACCTCATCGGGACGGACGCATCCGGCACACTCGCTCTGCCAAACTCTGGCGACGGCATCGAAGCGTTTCGCTGCGACTCGACGCTCATTGGCGGAACTACGCCTGAGGCGCGTAATACGATCTCCGGCAACCGCCAACACGGTATCCTCTTCAGAGGCGTTGACAACCTCAATAACGGTCGGATGCGTGTGCAAGGTAATTACATCGGCCTAAACCGCTTCGGCTCAGCCGCGCTCGGCAACGGGTTTGACGGCATATTTTTTGACGGCAATATCGGCGGCGGCGACATCGGCGGGACTGCACCGGGCGCAGGCAACATTATCGCTTATAACGTTGGCGGCGGCATCGTCTCAAGCAGAGACTATATCGGCGGCTCTGTACTCTCGAACTCAATCCACTCTAACGGCGAGCTTGGCATCGACAAGAATGAAGACGGCGTAAGTCCCACACGTAACGATTCCG
>CBDUCU010000288.1:0-5324 GCA_965365725.1 uncultured bacterium
GCGGGAACACCGTGACGTCCATCACGGCCTTTCGCCGCTTCGATCTGTTCGACATCGGGGTCGATAAAGAGGCTTGCGAAGATTTGGCTCTCGCGCAAAGCCTGGACGGCGGCGCGCGTCGCATCGAAATTTGCGCACACGTCCAAACCGCCTTCGGTCGTAATCTCGTCTGCACGTTCAGCGACGAGCGAGACGCAATCGGGTCGCACGTCGCGCGCAATGCGCATCATCTCGTCCGTTGCGGCCATCTCGACGTTGAGATAAGTCGTGACGCTGCGGCGCAGGACGTAGAGGTCTGCGTCCTGTATGTGTCGGCGGTCGCCGCGCAGGTGGATGGTGATGCCGTCGGCCCCCGCGCCTTCGGCAATCATCGCCGCCGCCACAAGACTCGGCTCCGGCGCGCGCCGCGCCTGCCGGACGGTGGCGACGTGGTCGATGTTGACATTTAGTCGTGCAGGCATAATCGACTTCTGACAAACACAAATGAAGTTGGAAGACGGAAAGAAGTCAAAGACCTCTGACCTTTTCGAGCAGCGCGATCATACCTCGTCGTCTTTTGCCTGCAAGTACCATTTAGGGCAAGCGAAAGCGTGCCACCCGTTTGCCAACAATTAAGCTGATGTTTGAAAGCGTGACGGATTAGGCGCGACGGCCTGCGCTGATGAGTTCGGGCGACGCGTCGGATTGCGGCGCGGCTTCACCGGGTAGAAGAACGGGCCCCGCATCGCGCACATTTGAGAGCGCAGCACGCGAGTTTTTGACGGCCTCTTTATAAACGCCGCGCTTTGAATTGCGCCTGAGCTGTCGCAGCTCGTCAAAACCGTGAAGCCCCGTGAGAAAGCTGACCTTGCTGCCCGCGACATCGTCCCAGCGCACGGCGCGCTCCAACAGACGCAGGTTCGCCTGATGCGCGATTGAAAGCAGCTCCACGTCAAAGCCAAAGCGGTCGATAACCGCGCCTTCAACGACCGGGCGACACGTATCCATCCGAAATGCTTTGAAGCCGCACTGCGTATCCCAAAACGGCAGGCCAGTCATCAGACGCATGACGAGATTGAAGATGCGCCCGCTCTGTTCGCGCATCCAGGGCTGATGCACGCCGATCAGACTACGGTCGAGCGCGCGCGACCCAAAGACCACGTCGTATTGTCCCGAACGAATCGGCCCTGTCAGTTTGGGTGTTTCAGTAATCGGCGTTGAGAGGTCTGCGTCGGAAAAAAGCGCGATGGGCGCGCGCGCCGCAAGCAGCCCCGTCCGCACGGCATTCCCCTTCCCTCTGTTTGGCTCGACGCGAATGATGCGCGCGTTGACGCTTTCGCCCGCGTGTCGCGCAAAACATTCTTCCGCGACCGCCGCCGTGTCGTCTTTCGAGCCGTCGTCAACAACGATCAATTCGCTTCTGTAATTCTGCTCGTTAAAATAGGCGAATATTTTATCGAGCGATCTACCCAAACGCGGCGCTTCATTGTATGCGGGGATCACGACCGAGAGGGAAAAGGACATCTCTAAACCTCGAAAAAAAGTGACGGGCGACGGATTATAAGAAAAGATTAATAGCTCTCTATTACCTGTCGTCCGTCGCAAGTTTTATAGCACATTTGCGATGCGGGGCGCATTTTCGGCGGCGCGCAGAGGGCTGTGTTAGAATCTTTTTCAAACAGGAGGTCGGCAACGGTTAAGTTTGAGTCAGTTAAAAACAGTTCTTAACTTTTTAGCTGTCGTCCGTTACGCGTCATTGTCTTTGAAGCTATGAGCAGCAGTACATTCTGGCGTATCACGTCCGCCGTTATCATCATCGCCGGCAGCATCATGGGAGGCATTGTCGGTGGCTATGCGTCGAACCCGCTGATTGCAGGCAGGCGCGCGAGCGGGCCTACGGCTGCCATCGAAAACTCCTACACCGAAGCTCTCTCGGTCGTCAGCGAAAACTATTTTGAAGAGGTCGATTACGAGAAGGCGAGCCAGGCCGCGATTCAGGGAATGCTGCTTGCTCTAGATCCGCACTCGAACTATTTCACATCGACGGAATACGCGCGGCTGCTGCAAGATCAGGAATCGCTCTTTACAGGCATCGGCGTCTCGATCCTTCGCCACCGCGACGGCGTTTATGTGCAAACGCCTCTGCCAAACACACCGGCGGCGCGCGCGGGTCTGCGCTTCGGCGACCGCATCACGGAAGTTGACGGTAAGGATGCGCGCGAATGGACAACAGCGCAGACTTCTCGCGCCGTGCGCGGTGAATCGGGCAAGACCGTCAAGCTGACGATTGAACGCGCAGGCGTGCCCGCGCCTCTAAGCTTTACAGTCGTGCGCGCGTCAGTTCCGCAGCCTTCGGTGCGCGATGCTTTTATGTTGCGCCCCGGCATCGGATATGTCGCTCTGGGGGGCGGATTCACACAAAAGACGACTGAAGAGCTGCGCGCCGCGCTCGACAATCTGCAAAAAGAGGGGATGCGACAGCTCGTCCTCGATTTGCGCAACAATCCGGGCGGGCTTTTGGATCAGGCCATCAACGTCGCAAGCATGTTTATCGAGCGCGGCAAGACCGTGCTCACTGTGCGCGGGCGTGCGGGCGAGCGTGAGCGCGTCTATAAAAACAACGGAACAGACCCCGTTGACTTCCCGCTCATCGTTCTCATCAACCGCAACTCCGCGTCGGCTTCCGAGATCGTCGCGGGCGCTGTGCAGGATCACGGTCGCGGTCTCGTCGTCGGTGAGACTTCTTTCGGCAAGGGACTTGTGCAGAAGGTTTATCCACTCCCTTACGGCGCGGGACTGACCCTGACGACCGCTAAGTATTACACGCCCTACGGACGGCTCATCCAACGGACATATACGAGCGGTTCTTACTACGATTACATCACTCGTCACGACGACGAGCCACAGCCCGCACGTCCGCCTTCGCCTTCGCAGGCCGTACAGCCAAATGCTCCCGAACTTGCCCCGACTCCCAACCCGACTCCTAACGGCCCCGCCATTACAGCCGCAGGCGGACGCGTCTTCTACGGTGGCGGCGGCATTACGCCCGATCACCACATCCGACCGCGCGAGCTCGGCACGCCTTTGCGCGCGCGCGTCTTTGAAGCCTCGTTCTACTTCACGCGACAACTTGCCGCCGGTCAGGTTGCCGGTCTTGAAAACTACAAGATTGCAGATGCGCCGCAATACGGACGCTACCCGCGCCCGACCGATTACCCCATTACCGACCGCGTCTTTGAAGCCTTGCGCGAATTCGTCAAACGCGACCCGGAGCTTGGATTGACCGTCGCACAGTTGGATTCCGAGATTGAATACGCGCGCCTGCGTCTGCGCGAAGACATCATCACGGCGGCCTACGGCGGCGATGCAGGCAACCGCGTCCTGCTCGAAAGCGACCCGCAGCTGCTGCGCGCCGTCGAACTCTTCCCCGAAGCAAAACAGTTGGCCGAAAACATCAGTCGCATTGCTTCAGCCGCGCAGTAAATCATCGGAGATGTCAGTATATTGGCAGGAAGATACGAAGCCGAGCACGTTCTGGAACTAACCTTCTAAAAGTTGTTTGGGACGCGAGTTTCAAGCGACTCATTCAATCCAACACTTCAGGGAAGAATCAGATGAGAAAACTTTTGCTGTGCTTTGCCGTCGCCTGCGCGCTTGTGGTTTTACATTCATTTTCAGTTGTGGCGCAGCGTCGCGGAAACGCGACCGTCTGCGGCGACCCGACCCTCAAGTGTCGCACTATCGCCAACGCTTTCCAGCCCTACGATCTACAGTTTCGACTGCGCCGTGCGACCGTTATCTGGGAATCGGAACTCTTCTACGCCGTTATCCTCAAGAGCGTGCGCGTGGCGGATGATTGGGGCGACTGTGAGAAGTTTGTCTCCGAAGCCGACCGTCTTGAGGCGCAAAAGCTTTTTCCGCGCAACAAGGTCTTCACCTCGCGCTGCGGCGAGCCGGGCAATCTCTACTACACAAACACCGACCCGAAGCAACGCTTGATGGCCGTCTATGCGGGCCGCACGCGCGCCGAAGCTGAACGCTTTCTCAAACAGGTTCTCGCCACAGGCAAATACAACAGCGCCAACCTGCGCCGCATGCGCGCGGGCTTCAACGGAACTTAACTCTGAAAGGGGTAACACGACAGGTGAACAGCGCACACATCTGCACACTCGCCACGACTGCGCACCTTAGCCGCGCCGCATCTATCTTGGCGCTCGCCATCGCGTTGCTCTTATCACTCTCTACGTCCACATCCGCTTCACGCGCGCAGTCGGCGCAGCTCGCACCACATCAACAACTGCTGCGCGACATCTATAAGGAGTTGGTCGAGATTAACACCACAGACACGCCCGCAGGCGACAACACGCGCGCTGCACGCGCAATGGCCGCACGCCTGCTTGAAGCGGGCTTTCCCGCCGAAGACGTTCGCGTCGTCGTGCCGGAAGGCAATGCGCGGAAAGGCAATCTCGTTGCACGCCTGCGCGGGACGGGCGCGCGCAAGCCTTTGCTTCTGCTCGCGCACATCGACGTGGTCGAAGCGCTCAAAGAGGATTGGTCGGATGGATTAGACCCGTTCAAGCTCACCGAGCGCGACGGCTATTTCTACGGGCGCGGCACAGGCGACGATAAAGCAATGGCTGCAATCTTCATCGCCAATCTGATTCGCTACAAACGGGAGGGCTTTAAGCCTGAGCGAGACATTATCGTCGCGCTCACGGCTGATGAGGAGGGCGGCGACTTCAACGGCGTTGCCTTTTTGCTCAAAGAGCACCGGCAGTTGGTCGATGCAGAGTTCGGCATCAACGAGGGCGGCGGCGGACGACACCGCAAGGGTGTGCCGCTTTTTAACGGAGTGCAGGCGAGCGAGAAGGTCTATCAGACTTACACTCTCGAAGTGAAGAACAAGGGCGGCCACAGTTCTCTTCCCGACCGCGACAACGCAATTTATCGACTCGCCGCAGGTCTCGAGCGTCTCTCGAAATTCGACTTCCCCATCAATCTCGGCGAAGTGACGCGCGCATATTTTGCTCGCATGTCGAAGCTTGAAACGGGAGAGACTGCCGCCGACATGCTCGCCATCGCGGGCGAAAAGAACAGTCCGGCTGCCGCCGAGCGTCTCGCTTCACAATCGCCTTACTACAACGCGCTGATGCGGACGACGTGCGTGCCGACGATGCTCGCGGGCGGACATGCCGAGAACGCTCTGCCGCAGACGGCGCGCGCCACCGTCAACTGTCGCATCCTCCCGCAGGAATCTGCCGCAGATATTGAGCGCACAATTGTTCGCGTTCTCGCCGACACGCAGATCAAGGCCAAGGGCCGGATCAAGCGTGCGACGGCGCTGC
>CBDUCU010000289.1:0-5319 GCA_965365725.1 uncultured bacterium
ATGCGATGCCGCAGATTGTCTGGACGGCGCGGGCCGATGGATTCTTTGATTACTACAATCGTCGCTGGTTTGAATACACGGGGATGACGCTTGAGCAGACGGAAGGGTGGGGTTGGCAACCGGTCTTACACCCGGACGACGTTGAAAATTGTCTGCATCATTGGGCGACCGCCCTACAAACGGGCCAGCCTTACAACATCGAATATCGTTTCCGCCGAGCGTCGGACGGACAATATCGCTGGCATCTTAGCCGCGCCGTGCCTTTGCGCGATGCTGCGGGTCAAGTGGTCAAGTGGTTCGGCACGAGCACAGACATACACGATCAGAAGCAGGCGACCGAGCGAGCGCGCTTTCTCGCAGAAGCCGGCGCGATCCTCGCCGCATCGCTTGATTACGAACAGACGCTCGAACGTCTGGCACGGCTCGGCGTTATGGCACTTGCCGATTATTGCTTGATCGACACGGTTGACGAAACCGGCTGCGTCGAGCGCGTGGCAACTCTGCACGTCGATCCGTCGGCTAAAGAGCGCGTCAGACTTCTGCGCGCCTATCCACCCGACATGACAAAGGACATAGGCATCGCGCGCGTCTTACGAAGGGGCCGGCCCGAGGTCGTTCATGAAGTAACCGAGGAGGTCTTAAAATCAATTGCAAGAGACGAGCAACACCGCGACATTCTTCGCTCGCTCGGTCTCAAGTCGTTTCTCACCGTGCCTCTCATCGCGCGCGAGCGGACGGTCGGCGCGCTCACCTTCTCATCGACTGCTGTGCCGCGCCGTTACGACCGTGAAGACATTGAATTCGCCGAAGAATTTGCACGTCGCGCGGCGCTCGCCATTGACAATGCGGCGCTTTATCGCAAAGCGCAGGAGGTCAATCGCGCTAAGGATGAATTTCTCGCCACGCTCTCGCATGAGCTGCGTACGCCTCTGACTCCGATCATCGGCTGGACGCATCTCCTCCGCGAAGGCCGACTCCCTGACAGCGAAGTCGCTCACGGCATCTCGATCATCGAGAAGAACGCCGAATCGCTGACGCGCCTGATCAACGATCTCCTTGACATGTCCGCGATCCTGAGCGGAAAAATGGGTATCGAGCGCGCTCTGATTGATCTTGCTGAGGTCTTACAGGAAGCCGTCGAGACCGTTCGCCCGCAGGCCGAGAAGCGCAACGTGCGTATCGAGGTCGCGGACGAAGGCGAACAGAAAATAGTCTCGGGCGACCGCGTCCGTCTGGTACAGCTGTTCTGGAATCTGTTGACTAACGCTGTCAATTTTTCTAACGCGGGGAACACGGTGCGCGTTAGCTGTGAGGTGCATAATGAGCACGCGCGGGTTGTGGTGGCGGACGAGGGGGCCGGGATTTCATCCGATTTTCTCCCTTACGTCTTTGAGCGTTTCCGTCAAGCCGACAGCTCGACGACGCGCGCACACGGCGGATTAGGCATCGGCCTTGCTCTCGTCAAGAGCTTTGCCGAAGCGCACGATGGAAGCGTCGCCGTCGAGAGCGAAGGCGTGGGGCGCGGCAGTCGTTTTATCATCAGCCTTCCACTTCTCGAAACACCAAATAAACTGTGCGCTGCGGGGAATGCAGAAGCGAGAGCAATCGGCGCAATGCGCGATCTGCCGTCGGCGAATCTTAAAGCGCACATCCTTCTCATCGAAGATTCGCGCGACACGCTCGATATGCTGCGCGTCGCGTTCGCCGCGCGCGGGTTTGAGACGACGTTGTGCGAAAGTGCTGACGAAGCACTGCGTGTGGCGCGCACATTACCGTGTGATATAATCGTCTCCGATATTGGACTCCCCCAAATGAATGGTTATGAGTTGATTGCGCGACTCAGGCAGATGCCGCACTTGCACGATGTGCCTGCTGTGGCGCTGACGGGTTATGCGGCGACGAAGGATGCAGAGGACGCTCTCTCCGCAGGCTTTCAGTTGCACATCCCGAAGCCCGTCGATCCGGGTTTGCTCGCAAAAGAAGTCTCTCGAATCCTCGACGAGAGAAGAGCGCAAGACAATTGATTGAATTGCTCTGGTCGTCTTTAGGTTTTGAGGCGCGCTTATCTGAAGATGACGGATTCCTCGGTCCGGCCTCAAAATCAAATTATTGATAAATCCTGCCCGTCCTGATTCGCCATAGCTTGCAATCATCAGGGTCGGCAGCGTTGGTTATGCTCCAAAAGAGTGCGGGCCGCAGGGAGCTTGAGGGAGAAGTAATGCTTAGCTCGATCCCAAACAATATTTCCGAGTGCGATCTTTTTTTCGCAATGGCCCTCGCGTTCCCGCATGCACAAAGCGGCCATGAGCAAAAGGACGCGTCCTCATCCGCTAAGGATGAAGCGTCGGGCGCGAACAAATCGAAGCCGCGTGCGCTCGTCGTTGACGACGCGCCCGACGTAACCGAGATGCTGGCGATGCTTCTGCGCTTCGCCGGCTATAACGTAGTGACGGTCTTTAGCGCACTTGATGCTTATGAAGAGGCGCGCATGGACGGCTTTGACGTGGTGGTTTCAGACATCGGCATGCCGGGAATGAACGGTTATGAATTGGCCGAGCGTCTGCGCAATCTTCCCGGCTATGAGTCTGTTCCGATGATCGCTGTGACGGGGTTCGCCATGTACGACGACCGCGAGCGCGCACGCGGCGCAGGCTTTGACGCATTTCTTACAAAGCCCATTAATCCATCGGATTTGATCGAGCTGGTCAAACGTTTGCGCGGCACGTAAATCGTGCCTCTTGAGATTAGAAATCGAAAGGCCGCTTCACTTGTTGAAGCGGCCTTTCGGTTTTTCATCGACTCGACTTTTGATTTTTACAGATCGTCATGCGAAGCATCGGCTGACTCAAGCGCATTGACGATCCAGCGTGCCTCTTCAGAGTCGAATTCGTCGGCCTGATGTTCAAGCGCGTCGCGCGCAATCTCGGCATCGACGGGGTCGCCAAGCAACGAGACGAGAGCGGCAGTCGGCAGCAGCAACAAAGCCTCGTGCGCAATGGCGCGCACAGCCGGGATCGGATGACGAGACAGCTCACAAATCTCGCCCGGCGCGAGCCTCGAAGAGATCGCGTCGGCAAGTTTATCGACGCGCACATAATCGCATGCGCGCAGAGCGCGTTCGAGCAGCTGGCCGAAGACTTCAGCCGAACGAGCCTCCCGATGCAGCACGCGCGCGCACGTTTCAGCCACACGCCCCAGCTCGTCGGCCTGCTCCGTGCTGAGTGCCGTCGCGTTCTGTGAGCCGGCGCGCTCGTCGAGCGCGGCCAGCAACCGGCTCAGCTCCCATTCGGAGCAGGGGTCGTAATTCGTCCGCACAGCCGAAGGGCTTTCCGTCTGTGCCTGCGCCGCACGCATCGATTGTTCGACAAGACTGCGCGTCGCCGGCCTCAAATTCATCCAGACGCTCTCCACCTGCGCGCCGAAATCTTTAATCATCATGCTTCAAACTTCTCCAAATCGACGTAACGCAAGAGAATATCTTCCCCGCAAACGGTTCTACTATAAGGTGGCGCGCCGGGTGAGACAAGCACAAAATATTGGAATGGGAATCGGCTATCGTCAATCGCGGCTGAAGCAAAGCTCATCTTGTAAGACACATATATTATGGGACGGGGGCGAGTGAAATCGATTTAAGATTCACGATTGACGATTAATTCTATCCCGCCATGCGCGACCGCAAGCATGATGCAGTCTTCGTTTGCATCTTCGAGCGCAGTTGGGTGGTGCGCCGAGCCTGCTTCGTTGAGGATGTAATCGCCAGCGCGATGTGCGCCCGTCTGGTCGCGGTAGCCGCCTTGAAGAATAAAGACCTCTTCGAGACCTGTATGACGATGCGCCGGATAGGAGCAGCCGGGCTGCATTCGGATGAGAACGGTCGTATCGCCTGTCGCATGGTCGCGGCGCAGCAGATGAAGATAGATGCCCCGGTGTCGTGTCGCGCGCCAGGACACTTGAGAGAGGTCGAGCCTGCTCATTGATCGTCCGTGCGGAGGATTTTAGAAGAAGTTGAGAAGAAAGCGTCTGCCGAAGAAGCCGCGCCCCTCTTCGCGCTTATCAGCGTCTTCTTCGACTGAATTGTGGTCAATAATTTCTGTGATTTGATTGAAGGGAATTTTAACGACCTGCCCGTCGCCGCGCTCGATCTTGACGGACGGCGTGGTCAGAGCCTGCGTGGTCTTCAGACTGCGGACGGTTCCGCGCACGCGCGTACCATCCTCTGTGATGACCTCGACGTTATCTTTACCATAGAGCGGCTGGAGGGCCGCGAGTGCTTTTGTAACTTCCACCTTATTAAACCGTTTCTTTCTTCGGCCCGTGACATTAACTAGCCGATGTCCGGTGATGAGACGAACGCGCGAACTGTTTCGACACGTCCGGTGCTCCTGACGAGATGCGCGTTGCGCGGTGTTTGATGCAAGTGCGGGCCGAAACTGTGTCTGACGCGAAATAATTTTAGCATGTTCCGTGCCACACGCAGCGCACCGCTCGCCGGATCTACTCATTCTCACGCCGTTCAACGCTTTTCGCTCCGGTCTTTATCGGTTAAAGTATTGATCTCGAGAAGGGCATTGGTGCAACTGTCATGCTCCACAAGGCGTATATTGGTTACGTCAGTAGAGACGCACGCTTGAGCTTGCCACGACGCACCGTCGCTGGAAGCGAAAGCCCCCGCCGATCTATTTGTTATTAACGATGCCGAATGAAGAGAGGAAATTCGAGATGAGAGTCGAGGGTGCTGCGACGAACGGCGATGTAAACTCCTGCCCCTCGTGTCATGCTGCGCTCGCGCGCGGGATGCGCTTTTGCCGGATGTGCGGTTACCGCCTGGGCGAGGGTGTGGAAGAGTATGCGGCGACCAGACGATTCGACGGCCAACGCCCGCCGGTCGATGCGCCGCCGCGCACAACCGGCCCGGCTGCGACGGCGACGGGCGCGCCGTTTCAAACTCCAAATGTGTGGGGCGCGGTCGCGCCCATCCAACCGCTTGCGTCTGAGCCGGTCGCATGTACGTCCACCTTCGGTAAGATGACGCGCAGATTCGGCCCCTCAAATCTCGGCTGGATGTTCTGGATCATTCTCTCCATTGTCATAATGACGGCGGGCGGTTTTCTCATCCGTGAAGCTAGGAGGAACGGACTCATCAGCGGCCGAGCCGAAAGGGCCGCCCCCGCACCGCAATCTTTTCTCGGAGTTGACGGCTTTGATACGGCAGACGGCGGCGGGGCAATGATCGAAGGACTCGCCGGGCCGGATACTTCGGGCGAACGCGCGGGTCTGATCGGGGGCGACATCATCACAAAGTTCGATGGCAAGACAATT
>CBDUCU010000290.1:0-5285 GCA_965365725.1 uncultured bacterium
CGACGGCCAGCATCGGGGTCAACATCTGTTCAGGCTATTACGGCAACGCTGAGAACGTCCTGCGCGATGCAGACACGGCGATGTACCATGCGAAGGAGCAGGGTAAGGCGCGCTACGAAATATTCGACGCGCGCATGCACGCCAGCGTCGTCGCCAAGCTTCAGCTTGAAAACGATCTGCGGCGCGCGGTCGAGAACGAAGAGTTTGAGGTCTATTATCAACCGATTGTCGCGCTCTTGTCGGGGCGTGTTACGGGGTTCGAGTCGCTCGTCAGGTGGCATCATCCGGAGCGTGGCTTTGTCTCACCGGGCGATTTTATCCCGCTTGCCGAAGAGACCGGACTTATTACAGAGATCGACGCGTGGGTTCTGCGCGAATCATGCCGGCGCATGAAAGAGTGGACGCAGGAGATTCGCAGCGACGGGCCGCTGACGGTCAGCGTCAATCTGTCGAGCAAACATTTCGCGCAACCCGATCTGGTCGAGCGAGTCGAGCAAACTCTGCGCGCAACAGGTCTCGACGCGCGCCATCTTAAGATTGAAATCACCGAATCGGCCGTCATGGACAACGCCGACACGGCCGCGACTCTTCTGACGCGTCTGCGCGAGCTTGGCATTCAACTCAGCATCGACGACTTTGGCACAGGCTATTCATCCCTGAGCTATCTGCATCGCTTCCCCGTCAACACGCTTAAGATTGACCGCTCGTTTATCAGCCGGATGTGCGAGGGCGAAGAGAATACAGAAATTGTGAGGACGATTATCACGCTCGCGGGGAATCTCGGCATGTCTGTTGTGGCTGAAGGCGTTGAGGCCGTCGAGCAGCACGAAATGCTCAAGAGCCTGCGGTGCGATTACGGGCAGGGCTATCTCTTCTCAAAACCCGTCAATGCACAGGCCGCGTCCGAATTGTTGAAGGAAAGTTTATTCCCCCGCGCGCCGCAGAGCGTCTCGTCATTTACATCTGCGCCAGAACCCCTCGCCAACGTCGCCGCATAGAACATCTTTCGCGCTCTCTGCAAAAACTGCGAGCCTCCTTTGCGCTGCTCATCCAAACATCAGTTGTAGCGCAAAGGAGTTGTCTGCGGCTCTTTTGGTCTGCCGCAAATGTCACTTATCCTCAATCGTTTCGTGAACGCGCAGGGCATATACTAAATGTCTGCGCTCGCATGCAGAAAACGTTCGCACAAAGCGTGGAGGAAAACGACAAATGATCTTTCCGATAGGCGACGACAACACTGACCGCTCGATTACGCCCATCGTCAACTACGTGCTCATCGCCCTCAATGTGCTGGTCTTTGTCTTCGCGCAAGGGCTTGGCGGCAATGATCAGTTTACCTACGCGTGGGCGACCGTGCCTCAGGAGATCGTGACGGGAACCGACATTGCGCGCAATGTCCCCGTCGGCGTTGATCCGCAAACGGGCCGCCCCGCCGCGATTCCTTTGCAGCCTATCCCGGTCTCGGTCTATTTCACTCTGTTTACATCGATGTTTATGCACGGCGGCTTGATGCACCTGTTTGGCAACATGCTTTATCTCTGGATATTCGGCGACAATCTGGAAGATCGTCTGGGGCACGTCCGCTATCTGCTCTTTTATCTTCTTTGCGGTGTGATCGCATCGCTCTCGCATGTTCTGATGAACACGAACTCATTTATCCCGAGCTTGGGGGCATCGGGCGCAATCTCTGGCGTGCTCGGCGGCTATCTGCTGCTGTTCCCGAAAAGACAGGTGCGGGTCATCATGTTGAGGATGTTGACGAGCGTGCCAGCCATCGTCGCCATCGGCATCTGGTTTCTCTTCCAAATCCTCGAAGGCTACATGAATCGCGGCGCGCAGGGCGGCGGTGTCGCTTACGCCGCGCACATCGGGGGTTTTATCGCAGGACTGGCGCTAATCAAATTCTTCGCGATCGGTCGCGGTCAAGGCGGGCCGACGCTCGCGCGACAGTATTAGAAGTTGGCACGGCAGTATTAGAAGAAAGCAGAAGCCGGGAGCGCGAAGCCGCGTTGGTTTCGCGCTCCCGGCTTCTGCTTTCTTTGGCTTAACCGAGCATCTTCTTTTGCGTCTGTCCGCCGCCCGTCTGGTCGTCGGCAATGACGCTGATGCGCCCGTCGCCTTCCATAAAGGCTTTCTTGACCTGCGATAAATCCTCAACGCCCTGCTCGCGTATCTGGCTCATCAGTTCGGCCTCTGTAATCATCTCGCGTCGCATGTTGCGTCGAATCATCCGCCCGCCGTCAACAAGCACGAGCGGTGCCGGACGCATAATGCGCTCGAATCGAGGGAAACGATGCGCCAGCCAGTCGAAGATATAGTTCCAGAAGATGATCGTCGCGACGAGGATCATGCCGTCGGTAATCGATTTGTAATCGCTCGTCATCGCATTTTGCGATGCGTCTGCGATGAGGACGACGACGAGAAGATCAGCGATGCCGATAACGCCCGCCTCGCGTTTTAAAAGAAAGCGCATGAAAAGAAAGAGCAGCAGATAGACGAACGTGCCGCGCAAGACCATCTCTGCGACAGGCTCTGAAGGGACGAACATCTCCCCCCAGTCGATGCTGAACATTTTTTCCACGCGTTTTTATCAGGTGAAGCGCGCGCAAAATCCGCGCCCCGCAGACTGCAAGCTGTTGTCAGGCAGCGCAGACCTTGCTGAGCATCTGCGCCCACTTGGCGGTCACGGGCTTGCCGTACATCAACGCCTCCTTCTGCCGGCGAATGGCGCACGCCAGACGAAAGGCTCGACGCTCGCCGTACTTGCGTATGGAGACGGAGGTGCGACCCCTTTTCTCGCGCCCCGCGTTCCAGCTCACCTCATAAACTTCGTTGAGATAGATTTTCCCGTCCTTGCCCTTGTACTTTTTCGCCGTCCGGCGCACGCCCACCACGCCCGTCTCGTTGCGGGGGTTGCTGCCGACGATCACCCAGTCCGTGCGCGGCTTGCCGAGTTCTTTCTCCAATTCATTGCGAATGATGACCGCCTTTTTTAGCGCCGCCTCGCGCCCACCATGCAGTTTGTCGGAGACAAACTTGGAGCGCGTCTCATTATCGTAACGCACTCTGACGTACCATCCGTGCATCTTCTTTGCCGGACTATCGATGCGACTAATCCCTTTGTGTCCACTCTTCAACATTACTCAAACTCCTGCCCAAAAATTCGAGCTGTGCCCTTTCGCTTCAGATGTTTATTGAGAACCTGAATATAGGTAAGCGCCACGCGACAGCAATGTCAAGCGACGCTGGTGTTTTTAATCTTCATGCTTTGAAGTCGAGCCAGCCGAACCTTTCGGGAACATGAAAATTGGGCTGCTCTGTATGCGTAGGTTGCCAGGCGAGGTAGCGGTAAACAGCGTCTGTGCCGACGCAGCGAAAGAGATTTGCGCGCCAACGCTCGCCCACACTGGGCTTGCGCCCGAGCGGCTTAAATGGGATGCGCAAAGCGATTGTCAACGCGCTCTCTTCGATGCGCGCGGCGGTCGTCATCCGCGAGCGGAAACGCCAATCGGTCTCACGCCCTTCGGGCCGCCAGTGGATGGCAAGGTCGATCCATTCACCTGTGGGCGCGGCCTCAAATTCAAAATATTTTTCGGGCGCGCGCGCGTCAGGCGCGATAAAGATTTCGCACACGTCTCTGTCCCACAACCCGATTGTCTTTTCGCGCAAGTTGGGCGCGGGCGCGACGACGAGCGCCCCCTTTTGTTGACAGACAAAACGCACAAAGAGCGCCGCGTCAGTCCACAGCGCGCGCGCTTCGGCATGCTTCTCGGCGGGTGCCGCCTCGCCCGACCAGTAGCGCGCGATGTGCGCAGGACGCGCACGCCGCCATGCTTCATGTTCGAAGTCTTCAACGCGCAAATCCGCGCCCGCGCCTACTGCCTCGATGATGTTTTCGATTTGATAGCTCACCGATTCGCTTCCGCCATAGCACTGAGACACGCGTCGAGCAGACGCGCCGGGTCTTGATCAAAAAAGATGCGCGCCGTCGTCCCCTTTGGCAAAGTTTTGATGAGGCGCGCGGCCTCATCCGCCACGCCGCCCGTCCCCACAAGACAGCCGATAATCTTGCCTTCGTCGTGCGCGATGGTGAACTCGTTCAAAGTTCCCATCGAGCCGCATATAAAAAGCACGATTTGACATGAACGCACAAGCACGACGTTGCGACCCTTGAGACCAAAACCAGTAAAGATGAGCGCAGAGCAGTTGCCGGTCGGATATCTGAAAAGCTCTGCATGCTCGCGCTCATTCTCGGCGGGCGAGATGCCGATGTGAAGTCCATTCGACGCGTGCGCCGCGCCTCCAGCCGCGCCGGGCAACCCCGTCGTCGCGCCTGTCAACAGGATGTGCCCGCGCGCGGCAATCAATCTTCCCAATTCCTCAGCCAGCACATACAGCTTTTCGCGCAGCTCATCAGGAAGAGTGTCGCCCGCCGATCCCATCACGCCGACTTTTATCATCGTCAATCGCAAATCATTTGCCGTAAGCAGTAAAATTTATATCGGCCTTTATCTTACTATCCGCCATGTCGTCCGTCATCACGTCTATTGTCATTCAAGCATGATTCCGAATAGATGAATCTAACCTCTCTTCTCCCACCTGCGCCAGGTCAAGAGCCACACCGCGCCGGGGATAATAAAGAGTACGCCCAGCGCGACGGCGACCGTGCGCGGCGAGAAACGAAAGCTTTCGAGCGCTTCGCCCGTCGCGTAGTTTGAAGCGGCGAGCGCAGCCGTCAAAAGCGCGAGCTCGGCGGCAAAGACGCGCCCGCGAAACTCGTCAGCCACCGCCTGTTGCAAAAGCACGGTCGAGTTGACCCACAGGATGCTGCCGCCCAGATGCGCCAGCGCAACCGCCACAAGAGCCAGCCAGAAACTTGTCGCCAGACCAAAGAGAATATAGAAGACTCCGCCGACGATAAAAGAGATGCCGATGGCCTTCTGCATCGCGCTGCGTCCTTCGCCGCCGATGCGTCGTGCAAGTAGTGGCCCGATGGCCGTGCCCACGCCGCGCGCGGCGAAAAGTGCGCCGATGCCGCGCGCCGCCGTATCGCCGAGACGAAACACCTGATCGCCAAAGACAGCCAAAAGCGACAGCACGCCCCCGCCCAGCCCCCATGCAAACTTGACCATCAACAGAGCCAGCACGCGCGGCCTCGTCTGCACGTAGCGCACGCCTTCGAGCATGTCGGCGAGACCGAGCGCACGGGCAAGTGTCAATTTGGTTTTGGGCCGCACGGGTCTTTTGGGAAGACGCAGCCCGAAGATCAGCGCTGCCGATATGAG
>CBDUCU010000291.1:0-5284 GCA_965365725.1 uncultured bacterium
TGGGCGGGTTAAAAGACATCCCGCTTGATGTGAGGGTCGTCGCTGCATCGAATCGTGACTTAAAAGCCGAGGGCGAGGCGGGCCGTTTTCGCATCGATCTTTATTATCGTCTCTCCGTTATCCAAATCGACATTCCGCGTTTGCGCGAGCGCGGCGACGATATTCTTTTGCTCACGGAACATTACATCGACACCTTCGGCGAACGTCTGCGGCTCAAGAAAAAGATTCGCGGTCTTGCGCCCGAAGTGCGAGAGATTTTTTTGCGTTACGCCTGGCCGGGCAACGTCCGCGAGCTGCGCAACGTCATCGAGCGCGCACTGATTCTCGAAGACGACGACGTGGTGACGACCGAATATCTGCCGCGCGACCTCGCTGGTCGTGCTGAGGGTGCGAGCGCATCCGCATCGTCACGCTTTGAGACGCACGCACCCCTTTCGGTCGGTGGAGCTTACGCGCTGCCGCGCGAAGGCGTTTCGCTCGAAGAGGTTGAAAATTCGCTTGTGCGTCAGGCCATCGAGCGAAGCGGCGGCAATCAGACGCGCGCCGCCGAGCTTCTCGGCATCTCGCGCGACCAGCTTCGTTACCGTCTCAAAAAGCTCGAAGGCGCGACGCACGAAGCCGCATCCTGACATGAAAGCTGTCCGTAGTCCGTCGTTAATTGTCGATTGTTTGCGTCTTGTCGCTTAACGCTTAATCTGAATCTTTCAAGCTGCGATATTTGAGCGACAGACAACTGATTACGGAAGAACTAACCTGAATATGAGTGAATCCGTCCTGAACGAAACAACTGAAAAGTCGCTCGACACCGAAGAGGCGTTGAGGCGGTCGCTCAAAGAGCTGGCCGACCTCAAATTCGCTCTGGACGAATCGGCCATCGTCGCCGTCACGGATCAACGCGGGCAGATCAATTACGTCAACGACAAGTTCTGTCAAATCTCCAAATACTCGCGCGAAGAACTGCTCGGCCAGGACCATCGCATCATCAAGAGCGGTTATCACCCGAAAGAATTTATCCGCGAGCTGTGGACGACCATCGCTTCCGGTCGCGTCTGGCGAGGAGAGATTTGCAATCGCGCCAAAGACGGAACGCTCTACTGGGTTGATACGACCATCGTTCCCTTTCTTAATTCCGACGGCAAGCCCTATCAATACATCGCCATCCGTTACGACATCACCGAGCGCAAGCGCGCCGAAGAGCGCATCCATGAACAGGCGGCGCTGCTCGACAAAGCGCAAGACGCAATCATCCTGCGCGAGATCGGCACAAACCAAATCCTCTACTGGAACAAAGGAGCTGAAAACATTTACGGTTGGACCGAGCAGGAAGCCCTGGGGCGCACGGCAAGCGAGCTGCAACTTTTGAACGAGCTAAACGCCGCACAATTTGAGGCCGGAAAACGCGTCATCATGGAGAAGGGCGAATGGGCGGGCGAGCTGCGCCAGCGCACAAAGAGCGGCGAAGAGATTACGACCGAGAGCCGTTGGACTCTCCTGCGCGACGACAAGGGGCAGCCCAAAGCAATTCTCGTCATCAACACGGACATCACCGAGCGCACCAAGATCGAGGCGCAGCTTCTGCGCGCGCAGCGCATGGAATCAATCGGCACGCTCGCCGGCGGCATCGCGCACGATCTCAACAATATCCTTGCGCCCATCTTGATGGCCGTCCAGATGCTTCAGCTCAAAACCGAAGACCCCACCACGATGCAGTGGCTCGAAATGTTGCAGGCCAACGCCGAGCGCGGTGCCGATATGATTCGTCAGGTTCTTTCGTTTGCTCGCGGGGTCGAGGGCGAGCGCGTTGCGCTTCAGCCGCGCCATCTCATCAAAGAAGTCATCAAGATTCTTAAAGACACGCTGCCGAAATCTATCGAGATCAAGTTTGACGTGGCTTCGGACTTGTGGCCCGTCGCGGCGGACGCAACACAGGTTCACCAGGTTTTGATGAACCTTTGCGTCAACGCGCGCGATGCGATGCCGCACGGCGGCGAGATATTTATCCGAGCAGAAAACATCACGCTTGATGAAAACTACGCGCGCATGCATATCGAGGCCAAGCCCGGAAAGTTTGTCATGATCGGGGTCTCGGATACCGGGACGGGGATGCCGCCCGAAGTCTTAAGTCGCATCTTCGAGCCGTTCTTTACGACAAAAGACGTGGGCAAAGGGACAGGACTCGGGCTTTCGACAGCGTTGACGATCATCCGCAGTCACGGCGGCTTTATCAATGTCTATAGCGAGCCGCGAAGAGGGACGCAGTTTGCCGTCTATCTGCCGGCCATCGAGTCAAGGATGGGAGCAGAGCGCGCCGAGCGCAAAGGGCTGGATTTACCGGCAGGACGCGGCGAGCTGATCCTCGTCGTCGATGACGAGGATTCAATCAGACAGATTACAAAAGGCACGCTCGAAGCCTTCAACTATGAGGTCTTGACGGCGAACGACGGCACTGAGGCCGTCGCCATCTACGCGCAGAACCGCGACCGCGTTGCGCTCGTCCTGACCGACATGATGATGCCCTTTATGGACGGCCCCTCGACGGTGCGCGCGCTCCAGAAAATGAACCCGGATGTAAAGGTTATCGCGGCGAGCGGGCTTGCGGCGAGCGACAAGGCGGCTGAGGCCGCAGCCGTCGGCGTGCATACGTTTCTCCCCAAACCTTACACAGCCGAAAGATTGTTAAAGGCTCTCGACGAGCTTCTGCACAAACGGGAAGAAAAATAGCGTGCGGACAATTCCGCAAGTCGCGCAAAACCACCCAGCAGCGGCCCGCTCAGCCCGCCGACTTCGCCCGATATTTTGAGATATCTTTAATGGCACGCAAGGTGCTCTTACAAAAGACGTGTTGCCGGGAGCCCGCGCGAACGACCTCTAAACATCGGACAGGTGTTTACGCCGGTTGCGCGGGCATAAATCTTTCCGGCCTCTCCTTAACAAAAAGCATTGAATCTCCAAAGCGGGAGGTGCAGTCTCGATGAAGATACTTCTTGCCACGGACGGCTCGCCTTGCAGCGACTGCGCGGTCGAAGCTGTAGCGCAGAGACCCTTATCCGCCGATACGCAGGTGCGCGTCATCTCGATCGTCGAGCCGCCTGCGCCGCTCGTCGCCGAGCCTTACCTGATCTCAGCCGGTTACTTTGAGGAAGCCGAGCGCGTCACACGACGACAGGCGCAAGACGCTGTCGAAAAAACTGCCGAGCGCATCCGCACAATTCAGGGCGCAGACGTAATGGTCACAGCCGAGGTGCTGACCGGCTCGCCAAAACGCACGATCGTCGAAGAGGCCGAAAAGTGGGACGCAGACCTCATCGTCGTCGGCTCGCACGGTTATCGCTCCTGGGAGCGAATGCTTCTCGGCTCGGTCTCGCAGGCCGTAGCGGCGCACGCGCGCTGTTCGGTTGAGATTGTGCGCTGCAAAGAGCGAAAGTCGTAAATCGTAAATCGTTTCGGTTGAATCGAACGGCTCTTAAGGTTTATCGTTCAAGCTGAGAGCGCTTCAGCCCTCTATTGACGATTGACGATTGACGGTATTTGTTATGTCAAACATTCTCGTTCTCGGAGGCGGCTTTGCGGGCGTAGTGGCGGCTGAGCGTCTTGCCAAATCGCTTGGCGACGAGCATCAGATTACGCTCGTCTCGCGCAAGAGCCGTTTTGTCTTTTACCCGGCGCTCGTGCGTCTCGCCTTTGGCCGGTGTGAGCCGGATGACATCTCATATGATCTGCGCACGGCGATGCTCAGCCGCTATGTGCGCTTTGTCGAGGCGACTGTCGCGCGCGTCGATCCGCAGGCGCGCAAAGTCGTGTTGACGGGCGGCGATATCGCGGGCGAGATCAAATACGACTATCTTCTCTTTGCGCTCGGTCGTCGTCTCGCCACCGAACGCGTGCCAGGATTTTTTGAGCACGCGCATCATCTGCTCGGAGTCGATGCGGCCATGCGTTTTGGCGAGGCGGTCAAAGAGTTTAGGGGCGGACACGCCGTCATCGGCTCTTGCCCCGGCGCGCGTTTAGAAGTGCCGGTTTATGAGACGGCCTTTGCGCTGGCGCGCCGTCTCGATGAGCAACAAATTCGCGCGCGTATCTCAATCATCAATCCCGACTACCCAAGCCAGCATCCGGCGGGCGCAGATCTGGCGCGCGCCCTCCAGCCTGCGCTCGAAGCTCATCACATTGAAACGCTCGCGGATTTTCCGATTAGCGAAGTTGAAGCCGAGCTTGTGCGCGCGGAAGATGGGCGCGAAATTGAATACGACCTGCTCATGCTCGTCCCGCCCTTTGAAGGCACAAGCGCGCTTGCAGGCACAGGTTTGACCGACGACGAAGGTTTTGTGCGCGTCGATCATACGATGCGCGTAATCGGCGCAGAGCGAATGTATGCGGCGGGCGACGCGGTCTATTTTTCCGGGCCCAAGCTTGGACACATGGCCGTCAGGCAGGGCGAAATTGCGGCAGAAAACCTTGCCGCCGAGATCGAGGGACGCGCGCCTTCGGCTACCTATAATCACGAAGTCATGCTTGTGGTTGACGAAGGCGGGAAAGACTCGGTCTATCTCCACAAAGATTTGTGGGATGAGGGGACGACGAAATCGGTCGGTCACGGTCGCTTTTGGTCGTGGGCCAAACGCGTTCATGAAAAATACTTTCAGGCGCAACATTCTTAAAAACCGTCCGTCGTCAGCCGCAGGTTGTTTGGATAGAAACAACCTGCGGCTGACATCGAAAGGCGCAGGTCGTCTTACCGAGACAACGGACAACTAACTAGGGACAACGGACAGCTTTTATGCTTGAAGTCAAAGAGATGTCACAGGGCGAAATAGTCGCGCTGCTTTTGCGCGGGACGTTTGGGCATTTGGGCTGTGCGCGCGACGGGCATCCTTACGTCGTCCCGATGAATTACGCCTTCGATTCGCAGGATGTCTATTTCTTTACGACTGAGGGAACGAAGACCGAATACATAGCCGCCAATCACGAGGTCTGTTTTCAGATCGAGGAGATTGCCGATGCGCATCGCTGGATGAGCGTCATGGTCTTGGGTCGCGCCGAACGCCTGACCGCGCCCGAAGAGACCGAGCGCGCGATGCTGCTCATCACAGAGCGCAACCCGAGTTTGATGCCTGCGCTTAGCGAGACAAAGATCGGGGCATGGAAGCGTCTGCGTCACGTCGCCGTCTATCGCATCCGCCCGCATTCGCTGTGCGGACGTAAGACCGTGTGAGGCCGCCCGCGTCGGTGGCGGCCGGAAAGGTCTTTCATGATTATCAGAATGCCGCCAGAGGCGGCCTACCAA
>CBDUCU010000292.1:0-5283 GCA_965365725.1 uncultured bacterium
CGGCGACACGGCTACGGATTCGCACATCGGGCTTGCAACCATCCGCGCCGACCGCGCGCGGCTCGACCGCGTCGAGCTCGTCCCTTTTCGCGCGGCGATTGACGCGGGCATCGACTCTGTGATGACCGCACACGTCGCGCTGCCTGAAATCACCGGCGATCAAATCCCCGCCACGCTTTCCTCGAAGATGACGGGCGATCTACTGCGCCGCGAATTGAAGTTCGACGGACTGATTACGACCGATTCGCTCGGCATGGGGGCGATTACAAAAAGTTATCCGAACGGCGAAGCGGCGGTGCGCGCAATCAAGGCCGGCGCGGACGTGGCGCTTCTGCCGCCCGACCCGAAGGCGGCCATCGACGCACTTGAAGCGGCGGTCAAAAAAGGCGAGCTGACCGAAGCGAGAATCGACGAGAGCGTGCGCCGCATCCTTCGCGCAAAGCATCGTCTCGGTCTGGCAGCAAATCGTTTTGTTGATCTGGCGAAGGTCAACGCAATGGTTGAACGCCCGGAAAACGTGCGCGAGGCAAATCGCGTGGCCGATGCTTCGATCACCTTGTTGCGTAATCGCGCCGACATGATTCCGCTCGATACGGCGCGCGCGGCGCGCACGCTTTTTGTCGTCGTTGCCGCAGACAATGATGAAGAGGAGGGAAGAGTCTTTATCCCGCAAGTGTCAAGACGCGCGCCCGGCGCGAAGGTCTTAAAGGCCGACCCGCGCACGACGACAGCCGAGTATGAATCCTTTCTCGCCGAAGCTAAAAGTGCGGAACAGGTCGTCGTCGCCGTCTTCGTCAAGCGCGCGGCCAACAAGGGGACGGTTGCGCTTCCTGAACAACAGGCCGAGTTTGTGCGGCGTTTGATTGCTTCGTCAAAACCCGTCGCGGTCGTCGCCTTTGGCAGCCCTTATCTCATCCGTCAGTTTGAGTCAGCGCCCGTCTATCTCGTCACCTACGCGATTGAAGAGGTGGCGCAGGGCGCAGCCGTCCGCGCACTGTTTGGCGAGATTCCGATTGGCGGCAAGCTGCCCGTGAGCGTGCCGGGGCTGTTTGAGCTGGGCGCTGGCGTAAAGGTCGAAGCGCGAAAAAAGGTGTCGAAGGCAGCGAACTAAAACAACATATCGAAAGCCTGAAAGCTTTGGGACAGAGCGAAACTAAAGAGCAAACTGATGGCAGGCGCGTGCGCGTCGGTATTGACGTGGGCGGGACGTTTACAGACGTGGTGGTTGTTGACCACGAGACGCGCGAGGTCATCGAACAGCTCAAAGTTCCCACAACGCACGACGCGGCGGAAGGCGTTGCGCGCGGCATCATCGACGCGATTGAACGCGCGCTCGCAGAGCTTGGTGTTGCGCCCGACGAAGTAATGTTCATCGCACATTCGACGACGCAGGCGACAAACGCGCTGCTTGAGGGCGATGTGGCGCGCGTCGGCGTGGTCGGAGTCGGGCGCGGGCTTGAGGCCTGGAAGGCGCGCACTGATACGCGCGTTCCTGCGGTCAAGCTTGCGCCGGGTCGCTGGCTCAAGCCCGAACACCGTTTTATCAAAGCTTCGGGTGAGGTTGAAGCAAAGATTGTCGAGCGTTTGATTGAAGAGTTGAGAGATGCGGGCGCGGAAGTGGTCGTCGCTTCAGAAGCTTTCGGCGTTGACGATGCAAAGAACGAGGAGCGCATCGCGGAAGCGGCGCGCGCACGCGGGTTGATGGCGACTGCCGGTCATGAAGTCTCAGGTCTCTACGGTCTGCGCACGCGCACGCGCACGGCCGTGCTCAATGCGGCCATCCTGCCGAAGATGGTCGGCACGGCAGAGATGACGAACGCATGCGTCGAGCGCGCAGGCATACGCGCGCCCTTGATGATTATGCGTTCGGACGGCGGCGTGATGAGCGTCGCAGAAGTTTATCGTCGTCCGATCATGACGATGCTTTCAGGGCCGGCGGCGGGAATCGCGGGCGCGCTCATGCACGAGCGCGTCTCGGACGGAATCTTTATCGAAGTCGGCGGCACTAGCGCAGACATCTCGGTCATTCGAGACGGACAGCCGCAGACGCGGCCCGCGCGCGTCGGCGGTCATCGCACGTTTCTCAACACGCTCGACGTGCGCACCATCGCCATCGCAGGCGGCAGCATGGTGCGCGAGCGCGGAGGTGCGCTCGTTGACGTTGGGCCGCGCTCGGCGCACATCGCAGGGCTTCATTACTCGACCTTTGCCGACGCAGAAATTTTTATGGGCGCGCGTCTCGTGCATCTGCGCCCGACCGAACATGACGCAGACGATTACGTAGCAATCGAGACGCACGACGGCGCATCACGCTACGCGCTTACGCCGACCTGCGCGGCAAATCTTTTGGAGCGCGTGCCCGAAGACGCGTTTGCCAGAGGAGATGCGCGCGCCGCACGCGCGGCCTTTGCGCCGCTTGCCTCGGCGCTCAACCTCAGCGTCGAGGAAGCGGCGGAGCGCGTGCTCGAGATAAGTTGTCGGAAGGTTGCAAAGACGGTCGATGAATTGATTGTCGAGTATCGTCTTGATCGTCACGGGGTCGAATTGGTTGGCGGCGGAGGCGGCGCGGCCTCGCTCGTTCCCGGCGCGGCTCGGATGCTCGATTTGCGCTCGCGTCTGGCGCGCAAGGCCGAAGTCATCTCGACCATCGGCGTGGCTTTGGCGATGGTGCGCGATACGGTCGAGCGCAACATCGTCGATCCCGGCCCGGAAGAGATTTTGCAGGTGCGCCGCGAAGCAGCCGAAGCAGTCGTCAAAGCAGGCGCGCTTCCTGAAACCGTCGAGGTGCAGATCGAAGTCGATACGCGTCGCAACGTCGTGCGCGCGACGGCCTTCGGCACGACCGAGCTTAAACAGTCGGACGCGCGCGCAAGCCTTCTCGACATGGAGGGGTGTCGCGCGTCGGCGGCGCGTTCGATGAGGGTCGAGCTTCATGAGGCAAAGCTCGCGGGCGAGACGGCGGGCCTCTACGTTTTTACCGCGACGAAAGAAGCGCGCGCCTTTTTCGGTCTCTTCAAAACGAAAAGGACGCTCGCGCGTGTGACTGACAGGACGGGCGTTGTCAGACTCCAGCGCGCCGATGCGCGCGTGAGCGCCTCAAAGGTTGAAGCGATTGCGCGCGACCTCGAACGCGTCATCACGCAGTTGACGGATTTCGGCGACGCGGGTCGCGCGCTTCCCGATGTCAATGTGCTGGTGGGCGCGCGCATCATCAATCTATCTGGTCTGGCCGACGCGGAGCAGGCTGTCGCGCTTGCACAAACCGAGCTTGAATCTCTGCCGCCGGATGAGCCGCTCGTCATTGTGGCCGCACCGAAAGGAGCTTAAAACCGCAGGTGGGTGCGCACGGGAAAGAGTTTGATGTGGACGTTGTCATCGCGGGCGGCGGCGTGGGCGGTTGCGCGGCGGCGCTTGCGGCAGCGGAGTCGGGCTTAAGCGTCTTGATGACGGAAGAGACCGATTGGATTGGCGGACAGCTCACGGCGCAGGCCACGCCGCCCGATGAGCATGGATGGATCGAGCGTTTCGGATGCACGGCTTCATACAGACGTTTCCGCGAAGGCGTGCGCGAGTTTTACCGACGCTTTTATCCTTTGACGGACGCATCGCGCGCGTCGAAATTTTTCAATCCCGGTCGTGGTTGGGTCTCACCGCTTTGCCACGAGCCGCGTGTTGCGCTCGCCGTGCTTGAAGCGATGCTTGCACCTCACTTGAGCGCTCATCGTCTCAAGATTCTGACAGAGCATCGTGCTGTTTCTACAGACGTTGATAAAGACCGCGTGCGCTCAATCGCTTTCCGTGATTTGCGAACGGGCGACGAACGAACGATCAGGGCCAGATACTTTCTCGACGCGACCGAACTCGGAGACTTGCTGCCGCTTGCAGGCGCGGAGTTTGTCACCGGCTCGGAATCGAGAGACGAGACGAGCGAGCCGAGCGCATCCGCCGAGGCAAGACCCGGCAACATGCAAGCCTTCTCGGTCTGCTTTGCGGTCGATTACCGCGAGGGCGAAGACCACACGATTGAGCGCCCCGCCGACTACGATTTCTGGCGCGCTTACACGCCCAAGCTCAAACCGGAGTGGCCGGGCCCGCTCCTTACATTGACCGGCCTCAGCCCGCGCACGATGCAGCCCGTCAGCTACAACTTCCGTCCACACGGCGAAGCGCCGCAAGCCTTCTCCGGTCTGTGGAGCTACAGACGCATTATCGACCGCGCAAATTTCGCCGAAGGGTTTTTTGCGAGCGACGTTTGTCTCATCAACTGGCCGATGATCGACTATATGCTCGGAGACATTGCGCGCGACGTTGAAGACGAAAGACAAAGAGAGATTGAGCGAGCGAAGCAGCAGAGCTTGTCAATGCTCTACTGGCTGCAAACTGAAGCACCGCGCGCGGACGGGCTGACGGGTTGGAGGGGTTTGCGGCTGCGCGCGGATGTGGTGGGCACGCGCGACGGGCTGGCGAAATCGCCCTACGTGCGCGAGTCGCGCCGCATCCGGGCGGAGTTTACCGTCTGTGAGCAGCACGTTGCCGCAGTTCTCAGACGCGACGAGACGCGCGCCCAACATTTTGCTGATTCAGTCGGCATCGGGCATTACCGCATCGACCTGCACCCGACGTGCGAGGGCGACAATTATTTGGACGTTGAATCGCTCCCTTTTCAAATTCCGCTCGGCGCGCTCATCCACCGGCGCATGGAAAATCTGCTCCCGGCGGCGAAAAATATCGGCACGACGCATATCACCAACGGATGCTTTCGTCTTCATCCGGTCGAGTGGAACATTGGTGAAGCGGCGGGCGCGCTCGTCGCCTTTTGTCTGTTGAAAAATTCATCGCCGCGTGCGGTTCGCCACGACGCGCGGCTGCTGGCGGAGTTTCAGGGCGCGCTCGTCGCACGCGGCGTTGAGCTTGCGTGGCCCGCCGATATTCGGCCTGAAGAAGGAGACCCACATGCACATGCCAAATGAGCGCGGCGAAACGGATGTGGACGTGCAAAGCGCAAAGGCGCGCGGCGCGCAGCTCGCGCGAAGGGCGGCAGCCGAGCATGGTACGTCCGATGTGTTTGAGATTGCGGCGTGCGCCGGTCTGAAGATTGAATATCGTCGCTGGCCGCTTGTCACGGCAGGTGAATGTGAGCCGCGCAATTCGGTCTTGCGCGTCAATCTCACGGCGCTCGAAGTCGGAAGCGCGGACGGAGCTAGAAAATTTTCGGCGCATGAATTGGCGCGCGTCATCGTCGCGCATGAAGATACGCTTTCATTCGGTTACGGCGCGGAAATT
>CBDUCU010000293.1:0-5266 GCA_965365725.1 uncultured bacterium
GAACTCACCGACGGCACGGCGAATCGTCTCCGGCCCGATACCGAAGGCCGATGCATCGCCAAAGAGCGATTTCCAGAAGCCGCCCTCAAAATTCGGACTCCATGCAAACCCGACGCGCGGCTCCCAGTTGTCCTTGTCGTCTTTGAAGATGTAGTCGATGCGACCTGCCGCCTCTTCCGGCGCGGAGACATACTCGTAGCGCACGCCAAGGTTGAGCGTCAGCGTCGGGCGAATCTTCCAGTTGTCTTCGGCATAGAAATTCGACTCGCGGATGCGGTTTTCGAGGAAGAATGGCCCGTACCCTTTTTGAAACTGATTGACGCAGCCGTTGAGCAGCGCGTAATAGGGCGACGCGATGCCCTGCGGGTTGGCAGCGCTGATGGTTGCCGGGTCGCGGTAGGTAACGCCGTTGCAGGTGGATGAAAAATTCCAGAAGCCGCGTGAGTTGCTATCGGCTATATCGTCGAGCTGTTGTCGTCGAATGTCCGTTCCTGCTTTTAAGTAGTGTGTGCTGCCAAAGAGCGTCGAGAGGTTATAGACGAACTGATGGTCGGTCTGCCAACGGTTGATTGGAAACTGTCCGGCGTTGCCGATGGTCGATCCAGTTACGGGTGTTCCGGGGAAACGGATGATCGGTGTGTTGTTTCCGCCCTTAATGCCGACGAGCGTTGTGCGCAGACCCAACCCATAGCGAAATTCTCCGACCGTCGAATTGTTGAAGAGGTGCGTCCAGGTTAGACCGAGATTCTGCTGCTTGTTGTTTTGTTGCGTGGCCTCTCCGATGATGATGTCTTCATTGTCGAAGACCTGACGCGTGTACTGCCAGCGAAAGAAAAGATTGTCGGATTCGCGCGGGTTCCAATCGAGGCGACCCGAATAGTCTTTGAGAGGACGGTCAAAACCCACTGATCCGACAAAGGTGCGCGGGCTGCGCGGGTCGTTCGGTACGAGGTCAGAGGGGTAGCGGTCAAGCACTGACTGAATAAATGCGCGGTTGGCAGGCGTGTCGTTTGCAGGAGTTTGTTTGAACCAATTGGCGGGGTTGCGCTCGCTCGGCAGTATCAGATCGCGCGTATAGCTGCCCGCGCCGCTATTCTGTACGTGGTCAAAACTTATAAACCCGAACAGTTTATTCATGAGAATGGGAAAGCCCGTCGTAAACCCGTATTGGTTGCGGCGATTGACCGGCTTCTTCACGCCCGGCGAAAAGATGTTGTTTGCGGCGTTGAGCGCACTGTTGTTGTGGTAGAGATAAACGTCGCCGTGAATGTTGTTGGTGCCCGATTTTGTCTGAACCAGAACAACAGCTCCGTAGCCGCGTCCGAATTCGGCTGTGAAGTTGTTGGTAATGACCTGAAATTCCTTGATCGTTGAGAGCGATGCTCCCTGCCGGTTCTGGTTCTCACTGGAGTCGTCGTTGTTGACTCCGTTGATTTGAAAGGTCGCGCCGCGCGAGCCCGTGCCGTTGAAGTTGATCGACGAGCCCGAAGAAGATGTCGGGTTGTTCTGTCCGCTATTGGGGTTTTCCTGAAAGCCCGTAAAGGTTTCGGCCAACGTGAGAAAGTTAGATTGGTTGAAGGTTGGTTTATCGAGAATCTCTTGCTCGGTCAATCGGCCCTTGATCTCGGCGTTGACTGTGTTGATCTGCTCTTCGGTCGTCTGCACGGTGATGGTTTCGCCGACCGAGGGGTTGAGAGTGAAGTCGGCAACAAAGGTCTGGTTGAGTTGCACCTCGATCTCTTCGCGGACGAAAGTGCCGAAGCCTTGCGCTGTGGCCGTCACCTTATATTTGCCGATGGGCAGATTGGACGAAACGAAAAAGCCCTCGTCGTTTGTCGTCAACGTGCGTTCAAGCCCTGTCTCGACGTTGTTAATAGTGACGGTTGCGCCGGGGATGACCGCGCCGTTTTGGTCTGTGATCGTCCCCTGCATTGTGCCCGTCACGGTCTGGGCGATAACCGCCGGTGAAAGAATCAACGCGGCGGCAAGAAAAATGAATACTGCCGCGAAACGCTTCACAGGCTGAGTGATGTAGGTATCCATAAAGATTTCCTTTCGATATCTGCAAAAAACTTGAATCCGGAAGAGCGCGCCGGATGCGCCTTTTGATCTCTCAATGCGCATCGCTTAAACGTCTCAAGGCTGCGCCGGGTCGCGAAGCGGTTAACTGCCCTTCGGCCACAACGGTCACGCCGTTGACGAAAACGTATTGAATGCCGGTTGGAAATTGGTGCGGCGCGTCGAAGGTGGCGCGGTCTGCAATCGTCTTTTCGTCGAAGATGACGAGGTCGGCGGCCATGCCTTCGCGCACAAGACCGCGATCCAAAAGACCAAAGCTTTGTGCGGGGAGCGAGCTCATCTTGCGCACAGCGTCTTCAAGAGAGATTAGATTTTGTTCGCGGACGTAGCGGCCGAGCACGCGCGCGTTGTTGCCGTAGCCGCGCGGGTGCGGCACGCCTTCGCCCTGCCGTCGCACGCCTGAATCCGAAGCAATCATCGTAAACGGCTCGCGCATGATGCGTCGCACGTCGGCCTCGTCCATCGAGTGATAGACCATCGACGCGCCGCCCGCTTCATACATCTTGAGAATTTGTTCGATCTGCTCGTCGATTGAAGATTTGCCGCGCGCAAGTTTTGTGATCTCGACGATGTTTTTGCCGTTATAAGCAGGCTCGGCGCGGTGGCTGGCGACAAAAGCGTAGGAGAAATCTTTGAAACCGCCGCGCTTCAAATTCTCCTTCATCTCTTTCGCAGCCTTTGCGCGCACGCCCTTGTCCGCGAGACGCTTTTTGCCTTCATCGCGCCCGCCTTCCAACACCCATGACGGCAGACGCGAATCAAGAGAAGTTGACGATGCGGTATAGGCATATTGATCGACCGTCACCTGAAGCCCACGCGCGCGGGCTTCGCGGACGAGGCCGAGCGTTCTCTCGCTTTGCCCCCAAAGCTTTTTGTTGCTGATCTTGAAATGAGAGATTTCGACCGGAAGACCCGCGCGCTCTCCGATCTCGATGCTTTCGCGGATGGCATCGAATACGCCCTCGCCCTCGCTGCGCATATGCGTCGCATAGATACCGCCGTAACGCGCCGCGACACGCGCCAGCGCAACCACCTCGTCGGTCTTTGCGTACGTGCCGGGAACATAGATGAGACCTGTCGAGAGACCGACCGCGCCGTCTTGCATCGCCTTCTCAACAATCGATTCCATCCTCTGCAATTCATCCTGCGTCGGCGCACGGTTAGCCGCGCCCAACACTTCGCCGCGCACCGAGCCGTGACCGACGAGAGTTGCGAGATTGACGGAAAGCGGCGTCTCTTTTATCCGTCCGAGAAACTCTGCCACGTCGACGCTTGAGCCGCCGCAGTTGCCCGTCACAAGCGTCGTCACGCCCATGCGCGCAAAGTTCTCGGCTGAGGGTTGACTGTAGATGCTCTCGACATGCGTATGCACGTCGATAAAACCCGGCGCGAGAATTAGGTTCTTGGCATCGACGACTTGCACGGCCTCCGAGTCGGCAACGCGACCGACGCGCGCGATTCGTCCGCCCCTGATCGCCACATCAGCACGAAACCAGGGATTGCCCGCGCCGTCAATAACGCGCGCATTTTTTATTACCGTGTCAAAGATTGGGGGCGGCCCCGATGCCAGCCTACTGTGCGTTGTAAGCGCAGACGCGAGAGCAAAGAGTAAAAGTGCGATTTTCTTCATGGACAATTGCAACTTTAATCGCTGGGTCGTGCAGATGCGACGGGGACTTCAGGCCTAAGCATTTGACCACTCCGCGTTCGACAATGTGCGTCACTTCGCGGTGAAGCACAAAGCATTTATTAAGCTGTCAGTTACTACTAGATTGGCTGGACGATGCCTCGCAAGGTGTCTGTACTGCATTGTAGTTTTACACTACGCTATAAGGGAAACTAAAAATTCTTATCACTAGAATAATCGTTGCTGATATCCCGACAAGCTAAACAACCAGGACTCAAGCCAACACGGCAGCAACTTATGTTCCAATTTTAAGATGCACCGTCGAGGCTTACAAAAATCAAAGGTGAGTGCGACACCAGTTCCGACTCATTTCAAAAAAATGGATAAGACCTTGTAAATTTTGGATGAAGCTTGGGCAATATGTACTTTGAAAAGATACTATTGACGAATCGTCAATCAAGATTATACTTGCCGCCACGTTAGAGCGAGCGTCCGAAGGTTGAGCGCGATCTGTTTGCGCTTGCCTAATCCAAAATAAGCATAAAACATCTAATGCCCCGCGGGGCAAGCTGCACGTTGCGAAATAAAATTTCTGTGCATCTTGCACCGTACCGTTCGATCTCTTCACGGCTTTATTTGGCAATGAATGCGCGGCGAGATTCGCGCCGTGATCCAAACCCACCCAACTAGATGAATGATCGAAGGAGTCCCCATGACTAAAGCAGCGCGATCCATTCTCCTGCTCTGTGCGCTCGTGGTCTTGACCGTCACGGCGACACATGCTCAAACCGGCACATCGCGTATCGCCGGCACGGTCGTTGACCAGACCGGTGCGGTCGTGCCCGGCGCAACCGTGACGGCGACAAACGAAGCGACCGGCGTTACGTAGACGCAAACCACGACCGGTTCAGGCCTCTATGCCTTTGCTTCGCTTCCCGCCGGCACTTATACCGTCTCGGTCGAGAAGCAAGGCTTTAAGAGAGCGCAATCGACCAACAACATCCTCGAAGTCGAAACACCGCTGACGGTGGACATAGCTTTAACGGCGGGCGAGGTAACCGAAGTGGTCACGGTGCAGGCCGGTGCCGAGCAGCTACAGACGGCTGACGCGACCATCGGCAACGTCGTCGAGCAGAAGGCCATCGAGCAGCTTCCCTTGAACGGGCGCAACCCCCTGACTTTGATTGCGCTTGAGCCGGGCGTGATGCAGCGATCAAACGGCGCAGCCGGCACAGGCGTACACGTCAACGGCTCGCGCGATTTCGCCTTTAACGTCACCATCGACGGCATCGAGGCCAACGAGTCGTCTGTGCCCAACCCGGTCAATAACGTCTATCGCATCAACCCGGACAACATACGCGAGTACAAGGTGACGACCAACAATGCGACGGCTGAAGAGGGTCGCAACAGCGGAGCCTCAATCTCTGTCAGCACGCGCTCCGGCACAAACGATTTTCACGGCTCGCTCTTCTACTTCCACCGCAACGACGCGCTCAACTCGAACGAATTGTTCGCCAACGCGCTCAACTTGCCAAAACCCGTTATCAAGATGCACCAGTA
>CBDUCU010000294.1:0-5264 GCA_965365725.1 uncultured bacterium
GATGAGAGTTTTGCAATCCCCACGAAGCGAGCCGGTCGCGCGTCCATTCGTTGGCGCGCTTCATCTGCGGCGAATTGGTCAAGCGCGGGCCGATGACATCGGTCAGATACATCAGGGTCTGCATGACCTGCGAACGATTTAGTCCTTCGTCTTTGATGCGCTCGATTGGATCGGCGCTCTGCGTTCGTTCGGTCGTCTGCGTTGTGACGGCTGTTCTACTCTGCTGCTGTGCAAATACTGGTGCAGCCGTCAGGATCAGCGAACAAAGTAAGGCAAAAGCCATTTGCCGTTGTCTCATCATCTGAATTTTCTCTCCGTAGAGACAGGCCGTTCACGCCCGTCAACAAGTCTCTTCTTATTTAACTGTGGGGGAATAAAAATAAGGACAGGCATTGATAGCCTGTCCTGTTTTCAGCGTGCAAGGCGCGTGCTGTCAGCCGCCTTCTGTTCGAGAGGCCCAGCCGGCATCTGCTCCTCTTTATAGCCGCACTCTTCCGTGCGCGGGCAGAGACGAAACACGCCTTTCTTCAAGACCTTCTCAAGCGTAAACGGCGCGTTGCACTGCGGGCAAGGGACGGCCGTTGGCTTGTCCCAATAAACCGCGTCGCACTTTGGATACTCTGAACACCCGTAGAAATATTTTCCGCGCTTAGACTTTTTGACCAGCAACTCGCCGCGACAACCCGCGCGTATGCAGGCCACGCCCGTCGTCTCGCGTTTGATGTATTTGCAGGTCGGGTAATTGGCACAGGAGACAAACTCTCCGTAAGGCCCGTGACGACGAACAAGCTGCGCGCCGTCAACCGGACAGGTCTCGCCCTCAATCGGCACAGGCGCGGGCGCAACTACACCCTTCTTGCTGATCTTGCGAATATTTCGACATTCCGGGTAGCCCGTACATCCCAAAAACTGACCAAAGCGCCCGCGCTTCAAAGCCATCGGTCGCCCGCACAGATCGCACGTCTCTTCCTCGCCTTCCGCGTTTTCAGCAGATGATGCCACAGCGCTTTCGCTGGCGGCGCTTGTTTGCGGCTTGCTGACTTCGCGCGTCGTGCGACATTCCGGATAGTTCGAGCAGGACATAAACTGACCGAAGCGCCCAAACTTGATGACCATCGGCGAGCCGCAGTTCTCACACGTCTCGTCGGTGGGGACAGACATCCCCTTCTTCTCTTTTGTGTAGCCTTCAAACTCTTTCAGATCGCGCGCAAACTTTTCATAAAATTCGCTGAGCGCATCAGTCCATTTCAACTTGCCCTCTTCGACTTCGTCCAGCTCCTCTTCCATCCGCGCCGTGTACGACTCGTTAAAGAGGTCGTCAAAACCGCCTTCGATCAAAAGGTCGTTGACCGTTGTCCCCAGCGCGGTCGGATGAAAACGGCCTTCGAGTTTCTCGACATACTCGCGGTCGAGAATCGTTGACATGATTGAAGCGTAGGTCGAGGGCCGTCCGATGCCCTTCTCTTCGAGCGCCTTGACAAGCGTGGCTTCGGTGTAGCGCGGCGGCGGCTCGGTAAAGTGCTGTTCGGGCGTGATGGAATTTCGCGTTAGACGCTCGCCCTGCTCGACGAGCGGAAGCTTGCGGCCCGTCTCCTCGTCCTCTTCGGTCTTCTCGTCGTGCCCCTCTTCATAGACTTTGAGAAAGCCGTCGAACTTCAAGACCGAGCCTGTGGCGCGAAACAAGAGACGGCCCGCTTCGATGTCGATAGTCGTCTGGTCAAAAACGGCGGCCATCATCTGCGAAGCGACGAAGCGTTGCCAGATGAGACGATAGAGTTTTAATTCGTCTTTGCCGAGAAAGCGTGCGACCGCATCGGGCGTGCGCGCGGCATCGGTCGGGCGGATCGCTTCGTGCGCGTCCTGCGCGCCCTTCTTTGAGCGATAAAAGACGGGCTTCTCTGGAAGATAGCCCGCGCCATACTGTTGACCCACAAAATCGCGCACTTCCGCAAGCGCCGTATCGGAGACGCGCGTCGAATCCGTGCGCATGTATGTGATAAGACCTACTGAGCCTTCCGCGCCAATCTCCACGCCCTCGTAAAGCTTCTGAGCAAGCATCATCGTCTTCTTGACGGCAAAGCCCAGCTTACGCGAAGCCTCCTGCTGCAATTTCGACGTGATGAAAGGCGGAACGGGATTGCGTTTGCGCTCTTTTGTCGCAACATCCGAAACGACAAACTGCTCGCCTTCGGCCTCTGCCACAAGCGCGTGCGCCTGCGCTTCAGTTTCGATATGACTCTCGCTCTTTTTAACGCCCTGATCGAAGCCGCCCGTTTTTACCGTCTGCTCGCCGATCCGATAAAGACGCGCGTCAAAGGCGGGCGGAAGTTTTGCAGAGAGGTTTGCAGCAATCGTCCAGTATTCGGTCTTGATAAATTTCTCTATCTCACGCTCGCGCTCAACCACCATCCGCAGCGCGACCGATTGAACGCGCCCCGCAGAGAGTTTTCCGCCCACCGTGCGACACAAAAGCGGAGAGACTTTGTAACCGACCAAACGGTCAAGCACGCGACGCGCCTGTTGCGCGGCGACGAGATTTTGATCGACCTCTTTCGGATGCTCGAACGCTTCCTGCACCGCTCGCTTCGTAATCTCGTTGAACATCACGCGAAAGGCGGGCTTGCGCGGGCGCTTCGGCACGATCTCTTCGGCCAGGTGCTGGCAGATGGCCTCGCCTTCGCGGTCGGGGTCGGCGGCCAGATAGATGGCCTCTGCCTCCTTTGCGGCCTTCTTTAGTTCGGCGAGCGTCTTTTTGTTGTTACGCTTTTTTGTTTCGGGGATGACTTCGTAGGTCGGCTCAAAGTTGTTCTCGATATCAACGCCGAGTCCCTTCGCCGGAAGGTCTTTGATGTGGCCGTAAGAGGCCAGCACTTTGTAGTCTGAGCCTAAATATTTATTGATCGTCTTGGCCTTTGCGGGCGATTCGACGATGACTAGATTCTTCGCCATTAGCTTCTTCTCAAATACCCTTCTTGATAAAAATTTGTCTGCTTGCGCTGAGTCTGCAAACGGCTCACTACTATTCTCTATTTTTTCTTTAGATGCAAACCGAGCCTTTTCGGCTTGCCGCCCGGCGCACGTTAAATGCTAGAAAATAGATGAGATGGATGCTCAATGGGGCGACGCTGGTGGCGGCCTGTGCTCGTTTGGCTCGACACGCGCGCCGCGCTGGTTTACGCTCCATCCTGATTTGACATTGCGCCCTTCAAAACCTTTTCGCTTCGTTCCCTGTAACGGCTCGGCGTAGGATACTTCGCCGCTTAACAAAGATGCCCGACCAACCCGTACTTTTTGCGCTGGCGCTCGGCTTCGCTCTCGGACTCAAACATGCGACCGAAGCCGATCACCTTGTCGCGGTTACCACTATCGTCAGCGAGCAGCGTTCGCTCTGGCGCTCGTCGCTCGTCGGCGCGCTGTGGGGCGTGGGTCACACGGCGGCGCTGGCGCTTGCCGGTCTCGTCATCATTCTGTTGCAGGTAGCGATCTCGCCGCGCACGGGCGCGATGCTTGAGATCATCGTTGCAGCAATGATCGTCCTGCTCGGCTTGCGCGTCCTCTACGTCGTCTTCAAAGACCATCGACGCATCCACGCGCACACGCACGCGCACGACGGAAGGGCGCATCTGCATCTACACTTCCACGATGAAAACGACGCACACGCGCCCGCGACGGCGCACGCACACGATGCGGCGGGCCACAAATTTTTACGCGGGTGGAGACCTGTCCTCGTTGGGATGGTGCACGGGATGGCTGGGGCGGCTGCGCTGCCGCTGCTCGTGCTCTCGGAATTGATGGGTGGCGGGTCGCGCGCGCTCGGTCTCGCTTATCTCGTCGTCTTCGGCATCGGCTCAATTGCAGGAATGCTTCTGATGAGCGCCGTCATCAGCCTGCCCTTTATCTTCAGCGCCGCGCGCTTTGACCGACTCTTGCCCGCCGTTCGCTTCGTCGTCGGTCTGGCCAGCATCGCCTTTGGTTTTTACTACGCATGGGAAGCGGTGGGCGAACTCGTTTGATTTTGGTTTTGCCGAGTCTGAGGGCTTGCGTCTCTTCGAAAGTAAGGCGTGCGGAATAATCGTCTCAAGTTGCTTGAAAGGAACATGAATTTTATGTCGTCAAGTCAATTGCAACGAATCGTCGAGCAAGCGCGCAAGCTTCCCGCCGCCGAACAACTCGAACTCATTCGCCGCGTGGCTGAGAATCTTGCACAACAACAAACCCAACCAGCCTTTATGCGTGAGCAGCAATATCTCGAATACGGTAAATACCGCAATTCGGGTACGGGCAAACCTTCGACCGAAGAAGATTTCAAGCTCGCAGAGTGGCGGCCAACAGAGGAAGAACTAGATGAGTATTAGGTACGTTGTGGATGCACACGCCATCATCTGGTTCTTGGAAAGCAACGCAAAGCTCGGCGCGGCGGCAAAAGCAGTACTCGATGATAAAACTACTGATCTCGTGCTTCCCGCGATTGCGCTTGCCGAAGCCGCATTTGTAGTAGCAAAAGGGAAAACGCAGATTCCGGGCGTCGCCAATCTCGTTTAGTGATGTAGCGAACGATCCACGCTTTGAGGTTTATCCGCTCACGTTTGAGATTTTACGAGAGAGTTTGCGCGCCATGAGCGTTCCGGAGATGCACGACCGCTTGATTATTGCCACCGGGCTACACTTGCAAACAACCGGCGCAACCGTCCTCATCTTAACGAAAGACCCCGATCTCATAGCTTGCTCTCTACTACCAATCGTCTGGTCATAAACGCCTCATTGTAAATGAATGAGAAGGCAGGCTGCCATTAACTCATCATTGCCGCGTTTATCGTCCGCTTTTCAGCTTCGCGCCTGTCTGGTTCGCTGCAACAGGCTCACATCGAAGCCTTCTGCGCGCGCTGCTTCGACGAGACGATTATAGGCGGCTTCGTCAAGCTGCGGCGTGCGTGAAAGAAGCCAGAGATATTTGCGGTCGGGAGAGCCGACAAGCGCGTGTGAATAGTCTTCCGCAAGCGAGATGATCTGGTAGTTGCCCCAAACAAACGGGAGGAACGAGAGAAAGGCCGGGGCAAATCTGACCTTAAGCATCGAGTTAGGTTTGTCCTTACCGGCGCGCTTGGCCTCGCCCTTTGCTTCCGTCGTTTCACCGTTCGCTTTGCGGCAGCGATTAACGACATCAATGCGCCCATCCGCACGCAGCGTGTAATCGGCCGTTACGTCGCCCGCGCACTTTTTTTGAAAACTGTTGGGAAGCCGCGCCGCTTCGTACCAGCGACCCT
>CBDUCU010000295.1:0-5264 GCA_965365725.1 uncultured bacterium
AGCGCGAGGTGATGATTGGCGACCGGCTTGTTGATTTGACTCCGAAGGAGTTTGAGCTGCTCAGGTTGTTTGCCTCAAACCCCGGACGTGTATTTCCACGAAAGTACCTTCTGGAGAAAATTTGGGATTACTCCTATGAAGGCTACGACCGAACCATCGACTCGCACATCAACCGTCTGCGTGCGAAGATCGAAGAAAATCCCGATAACCCTCAGATGGTTTTGACCGTTTGGGGCATCGGTTACAAATTCAGCGACGAACGCTGAAGGGAAGCTCGTTCTTTCTCTCCCGATCCTGCTCCTAAAGTCCTGGAGCGACGACGTCTAAAATAGTAAGCCCCTCACGTCGCCGCTCCTTATCCGCAAACAGCCTGCCGTTCAACAATCCGAAATGAATGGGCAAGCGTTCCTCACGCACCCAAAAAACAAGGGCTGCCAGCCCGCGCCCGCCAAAAGAAAAGCCATGAAAAAAGTCAGTTCGCAAAAGCCGCTTGCCACGTTGATAGATGCGCAAAAAGCACGCTCAAAGCGTTCAGCAATATATGTTCGCTTCGGATTGATCGCTGCTCTCGGAGTAGCTTCAGCCGTCTATCCGCCGTCAAACCCGCAGGCCCAACGCTCCGGTGAAAAAGGTGCAAGCGTCAAAGACGTTTCGACCAGCCGGCAGAACGGCGAAACGACCGTTTCAATCACAGGCGATGGAACGATGAACCGCGTCCAGACTTGGCAAGATAAGGACGGATTTCACGTTGTTTTTCCCGGCGGCAAAGGCGCGCCCGCGAAACTGCCGAGCGGTGTCAAGGCGCAACGCGTCGGCGATTCGCTGGAGTTGGTCGTCCCGACCAAACCGGGATCAAGTGTGACGGTGCAGCCGCGCGGCGGCAGGCTCGACCTTGTTGTGAGCGGCGGACTCAGCGAGGGCGAGGGCTCAGCGCAGCAACGCGCAAGGGAAAATTTTGCCCCACCAGATTCATCGAGTTCGACGGCGCGCGAGCGGCAGTCAAATGAAGATACACGCATGAGGGATGGGTCAGGCCGTCGCGCTGCGAGCAACGACCCGGTGCAGCAACGTGAGAACACCTCGCCGCGCGCTAAAGAAGATGCCGCGCAACCGCAAAGTCAGGGCGATGGGGCAGAGAATAGTAATCGGTCGCAACAGAGTTCGGATGCTGTCGTCGGCAGTCCCGAAGTGAGTGCGAAAGGTTCGACGCAGGCGAGCGCACAGGTCGCAGTTCCAGTTGGTGAAGCGGGCTTCTCATTGTTTACGATGACCGGCATGCTGACGATGTCAGGCTTAATGTGTCTGGTCGGTCTTCTCGTCGTCGTACGTCGCCGACGCAGCAGCACAGAAAAAGGTGCGGCAGCGAGCAAAAAGAAGAAGAAGAAGACGAAAGCAGCCGAGACAATTGTCGAGGAAATAAAACCGTTTGCGCCGTTTGAGCTACCGCAATTTGAGCCGTACAAAGGCGACAGGCGTAAACAAAACGTTCCGGTCGCCAATGATCGCAGACGCGCGACCGAGGAGGCGGGGCAAAGATTCTCGCTCGCCAATGGTGCGCTTATGCCGGAAGGCACGGGCGAGAACATAGAGCGCAAATCTCAAGCGCGCCTTTCATCCGCCAATGTTCCATCAGTTCTCTTTGGCGCTTATCGCATCGATCAGGAAGTCGGGAAATTAGTGCATGGTCAACCCCACAGCATTGAGGTGCTGGCCTCGCGCGCGCCCGACGACCGGAGAGCAATTGAGACCTCGCTTGTAAAAGCTTTGAACTCCCACGAGACGGGCGAAGATGGACGACGGCGCGTTCGTCAGGCGCTCGAAGATTATGGGTTTGTGGCGCGACAGAGCGCTTCGCTTCTGCTTTCCCCCGAAAGCTACGAGCGCGTCTCGGCAGCGCGCGTGCTCGGTCAGGTTAAGTCCGAATCGTCGCTTCCGTTCCTTCTCGAAGCGCTCTACGACGGAGAGCCAATCGTTCGCACTGAGGCCGTGACAAGCCTCGGCTCCCTCGGATTGCCGAAGGCCATCGGCGCGATCATCGACATGGCGCGACGTTACCCAGATATTCCTGCTTCGTTGCTGTCGCCTGCGCTTACGGCCTGCTCATTTGAGGCGCAGGAATGGGGCTGGGTATCGCCAGCCGAAAACCGTGTGTTGCTCGAAGGCGCAAGCGACCATCGTAGCGGCGAGATGCCTCTCTATGATGTCCCGCCGCAGGTCTCAGAGCTTCCTGAATGGCTTGAAGACGAAAACCTTTCGGAAGCGCTCGAACGGCTCGACAGCGCCGATGTGGAAGCGCGCATCTCAGCCGCGCAATCGCTCGCGCAGTTTCCCGCGCGTCGCTCGGTCGAAGCGCTGACAGCCATCCTCGTCCGCGATGAGAATGCAGCAGTTCGCGCTGCGGCCGTGACGAGTCTCGGCGTAATCGATCATGAATCGGTCTTTGCACCCGTGCTCTATGCGCTGGCGGACGATTCGCGAGAGGTTCGCGCAGCCGCAGCACGCGCCTATTCGAGCGTCAATTTTGAGAGGTCTGACGCAGCCGCGCATTTGGTTGAAACGGCCGACCGCGAGACTCTGGAAGACTTGGCGCGCGCCTGCGTCAAGTCGGGCGTGGTCGCGCAATCGCTCGACCGTCTGGCAAGCCAGGACCGTCGCCATGCTTACGAAGCCTTTTCGATGCTTTCATTGGTGATTCGTGGCGGAGAGACAAAGTCGATTATCGAGGCAGTTAAAAGCCATCCCGACCCGAACGTGAGAATGGCTGCCGTGCGGCTTGCATCGTTGACAGGCAATCCGGAACTACAAACGAGCCTGCGCGGGATGGCAGGCCAAGAGGAAGTTTCTGCCGATATGCGCGAAGCCATTACCGAAGCTTTCGACGGGGCTCAAATGCACATTTGAGAGGGGAAATGTTTGGGTGACAAATCCGTCATCGCTATTGCATAATGCCCCTGCAACTCTTGCCTGAAGTCCGAGCTACCGCAATGCCCCAAAAAATATCTGCCAATTCGAGCTTAAAAATGTGTCGTCGGTTTTTCGTCGGAAACCATGCGGCGTTAATCACTTTTGTCCTGCTCACAAGTCTTTGCCTGCTGCCCGCCGCGCGCGCGCAGCAAAGCAACCGGCAGAGACCGCAGGGCGATGAGCCGCGCACGCAGAAACCGAAGGCGAAGCTTACGCCTCTGCGCAGCAGCGAGACCCCGCAAGGCTCTCAGCTGACCATCACCTCGACCGAGCCTCTGAGCGGCTATTCCGCATATCGCAGCGGCGACAAGTTCTATGTGGTGATTCCAAACGCTGATGCCAACGCCGTGCGTGGCGGCGCACGCGGTCGAGGGTTTGAAGACGCGCAAGTGCAAAAGCGCGGCGATGACGTGGTGCTTTCATTTCGACTTCAGCCGGGCTCTAAGCCGCGCGTCAATCAAAGATTCAATAAGCTCGATGTAGTCTTTGCCACGTCCGGTGATGCAAGCTCTGCGTCAAGCGAGCCTGCGCGAAATCAAACGGTTGAGCCGCGCAACACCAACCCGCCAGCCGTCCAGCCTGCGCAGCAAAATACACAGACGACGCAGCAGAGCAGCGCAACAACTCAAGACCCCAGACAGCAAGCGAGCCGCGAGCCTTCTGCGTCCGGTTTACAGCAGCCTCAAACTACAACTGTTCAGCCTCCGCCCACTGATCCAAACGCGCTTCCGCCCGCCGCAGCCGTTACACCTGAGACACAAACAATCGCCCCCGCGCAATCTGCAAACACAAACGTAACGCAAGTGGCCGATGCTCGTCAGCCGGAGGGCGCGGGCGCGCCCGTCAGCATTACAACCGACCAGGCACCGCAAACAGGGACAAGCATCGGTGCAGCCGTCATGCGCAACTGGCCGCTCGCGTTGATCGCTACGCTTCTGCTCGTCGGTTTCGGCCTGTTTCTCGCCGCGCGCCGTTCGTCCGCTTCGCGGTCTTCACAAGTCGCCACGACCAAAGCCTCTGCTGAAAGCACGGTCGCGTTAAAGGAGACAAAAATCGATGCGGTGCCGACGGCCTTCGTTCCGTCAGCGAAGCCGTCGCCAATCGAAAAGAAAGAAACCGTCGTGCCGACGACGACGACTGTTGTTTCCGCCGCCGCGTCGACAAAAGAGTCTTCAAAGAAAGAGAGGAAAAAGAAGCGAGGCAAGAAGTCACAGAAGCCTGTGACAAGCAAAGAGCCGGTCGTCGTGGCAGAAAGTCTTGCTGAGAAGAGCGAATCTGACAGCTCTCTTAAAATCGCGCCGGTTGTTGAAAAGCAGACTGTTGAGAGTCCATCTGTAGTTGAAACGCAGAACGTTTTGACTCAGAGCGCGCCTTCTCTTCAAGAATCTCAACCTGTTGGCGAGACTGCGCCTTCGCCTGTGGTCGATGCAGGTGCTTTTCAAGCGCTCAAGGAAGAGACTTCTGCGAAAGAGGTCGCCAGTCGTGAAATCGTCGTCGAAGATAGCCCGGAGGCAAAGAGTTCTGTATCTCCCGCCAAAGAATCTGTAGTCGAAGTCCCGCAAATTGAAACGCCCGTTCTTGATGTTTCTGCGATTGAATCTGCATCTTCCGAACCGGTCGTTGCAGATACGCAAAGCTCTCAGGGTCTCGACGCATCAATCCTGCTGACAGATGAAGCCTCAACTCTGCAATCGCGCAAGGAGACCGGCCTTGCCATACCGCATGCGACGGCTGAGATTCAACCCGTCAATCAGGAACTCGATGCGGACACGGTTCAAGACGAGACGCGCAAGCTACTAAACGGCGAGCCATATAACAAAGGACTCATCGCCGTTTCCGACTCCATGCTTCGGCAGATAATCGCCTCAGAGCTTTTGGCAGCGCTTGCCGGTCGCAGTCCTGAGCGACGCGATCGAGCGCGCACGGCTTATATCGAACATGGCTATTTCAATGAGACCGTCAGCGAGTTGCATGGGGCGACGACTCCTGCGGGCCGTGCAAGCGCCGTACGCGCGCTCGGTCTGGCCGGAGACAGAATTGCTACCTCGCATCTTGTCGCTGCGCTCGAAGACGAATCCAGCGATGTGCGTCGCGCGGCGGTCGAGGCGCTTGCCTATCTGCGCGACCCGGCGGCTGTCGAGCCGCTCAAGGCCTTACTCGAACGCGAAAAGAAGGAGAGGGTCAAACTCCCGCGTCGGCTAGTTCAGCATGCAATCGAAGTCTCTTCCGCATCCGTGCAAACCATCGAGCCGACGCTTGCCGAAACAGCCGCTGCTTCGATAATTGAAACGACCGATGAA
>CBDUCU010000296.1:0-5239 GCA_965365725.1 uncultured bacterium
GTCGAAAAATTCTATCACGCGGCGATCATAAGCTTCGCTCTGCTGGCCTGTGGCGGAAGCGAGGCCGATGCCGGTCAAAGGCAAGTCGGTTTTCGCCTCGACCTTTGCCGGATCGGGAAAACATTTGGCGAGCGATTCGGTTGACGCTTGCAGCGCTCCTGCGTCAACGCCGGAGAGAATAAGCACGTGCGGCTCGTTTATAGTTTCAGCCGCCGTGCAAGAAGATTGATTTTCATACCTGCCGAGAAAAAAGAGGCGCGCGCCCGCTAACGACAAAGAGCGCACAAGTCCATTGTCAATCCCGACGCGCTCCTTAAAAACAGTGCTGACCATTTCATCAGACGAACGAGGCACGGAGTCGAGAGCAAGCGACTGCACCTTTGTTTCACTGCGCGTGGCGAGCAGCCCCGCGTAAGCTCCGAGTTCAACGCCGTAAATACCAAACCGTTCAGCGACAAGCGGACGCTCCTGAGCCGTCTTTAATCCACGCAAAAAATCGAGCGCCGCACGAACATCGTCTGCTTCGCGCGAGCCGAACGTCGTCGATGTGACAAGCGGGTCGAGGCCATGACCACGCAGGTCAGGCCAGAGGATCGTATAGTTAGTCGATTCGTTAATCTTCACGCCGAGATTGAGCAGCCATGAACGGTCGGCCCCATAACGATGAAGCAGAAGAACGGCGGGCGCGCCTTCGCGTCCGCGCAAAAGCCAGCCACGCGCCTTCGTGCCGTCTGGGTTGTCCCAGGTCTCTTCCTTGACTTGAAGACCCCGGTCGCTGATGTAGCCAAAATTTTCAGGAGTCATCAAATATGGACGGCGCGGCGGCTGAGATGCGCCGTAAACAACCCAGACGGCGAACACAAAGGCCGCAATCACGGGAACACCGATGAGCGGCAACAATGCTTTTAATAATCTTCGACCGGGTCTGCGTCGAGGTGACATGGGGCTTTATAGTAAACCAACTTTACGATTTGCACGTAACCGTCTGCGTCTCTTTTATGCGCGTCAAATCAATTCTCTTCGGTTCTCAAAGTCGCGGATGTACGAATCGTTCTTAAATTCCGTCAGTGCATACTCGTAATCAACTGGAGTATTGACGTTGAGAAAAAAAAGCTTTTGACCCGGCAAGTCGCACAGATCCTCCGGCTTGACCCAAAATGTCCGCACGCGCGCAAGCAGTACGCGCGGGCGCAATTCGTCTTTATTGAGCAACTCTTCAACGACTTTAAGACAGGCATCTCGGCGATAGAGAGCACAGAGCGGTTGAGGTCTTCCATCTTGCTGTATCGGAGCGATTGCGTCGCGTCCTTCAAGAGCGAATGACGCGAGCCGCTCAAAGAGCCGTCCGGTGACAAAAGGAAGATCGCAGGAAACGATTGCGACCCAAGGCGCACGCGCCTTTTTGAGAGCAGCATGTATTCCTCCGAGCGCGCCGCGCGCTTCTTGAATATCGCGGACGACGGGAAAAGGGAAGGCATTATCCTGGTGGCGCGAAGAGACGACAGCGACATTTGAAGTAACGGACGACAGCGCGACTGCTGCCCTCTCAAACATCTTCTCTCGACCGAGTAGAAGCTGAGATTTATCGACTCCCATACGGCTCGAAGCGCCGCCGGCCAGAATAAAACCGTCTATGCTGGTCATAGAATTTACCCGCTATTAAGGCGGGAACTTATCACGACTGCTCGCTACCGGCAAGACACATTGAGAGAGATACTGATTTCGGATGGCGAAGCTTTAACCCAAAGCAACCAAAGAGGTTTCTCAATCATCACTGACTTGACCGAAATGCTTGACCTGCTTTTGAAGACGAAGCTATAGTCAAAAAACGTCTTGCGTGGACGAATCAATCGCCCCAAAATTTTGCGGGCTGCCGAACCTGGAAGATTTTTTTCACCGTGGCGGCCAATGCGCCTTCGAGGTTATTCAATGCTGAAAAGGTTAGCCTTACTCTCTTTTCTCGCCATCGGGCTCAGTCTTAACGCTACGGCTCAACAGAGCGCGCCGAGCGTCGGCAACGGCAGCAGCAAAGCTTTTCTTCCGCTTGAAGAGGTCAAGGCCGGACAGAAGGGCTTTGCTCGGACGGTCTTTACGGGTTCTGAGCCGCAGGATTTCGAGGTCGAGATTCTGGGCGTTTTACCCGGCTATCCGCAGCCGCGCCAATCGATCATCATCGCGCGTCTTTCCGGCGAACACGTTCAACGCACAAGCGTTTTCGCGGGCATGTCAGGCTCGCCCGTCTTTATTGACGGCAAGCTTATCGGGGCAATCGCATACAGCTTTCCATTTTCAAAAGAACCGATTGCAGGCATCACGCCGATTAAGCAGATGATTGACATCTTCGAGCAGGGGAGACAGGAGAGCCGCGACCATCTCGGTTTTCAGCGCGAGCCGCGCGCGGTCTCTTTCTCACAGCTTGCGGGCGATGATTTCAAGCTGGAGCTAAAGGGAGGCGCGACGCTTTCGACAACCTTTATCGCGCCCGTCGCAACGGGTTCGCCACTCGCCTCGCTTCTCGGACAACAGCTTGCGCCTATCGCCACGCCAGTCGTCTTCGGAGGATTTTCACCCGAAGCACTTTCGCGTTTTGCCCCGCAGCTTCAAGCGCAGGGATTGCTGCCCGTTTCAGGCATCGGCGGCGCAACACCCGTCACACCGCTTGGTAAGGTGACGGATAAGACACTCGCGCCCGGAACTTCTGTCAGCGTCGCGCTTGTGCGTGGTGATTATTCGGTCGCCGCATCCGGCACGGTGACGCACCGCGACGGCGACCGCATCTATGCTTTCGGCCATCCGTTTCTCAGTCTCGGCTCAAGTGATATGCCGATGTCCGAGTCGGCGGTCGTGACGGTTATTCCAAGCACGCTCAATTCGTTCAAGCTTGCCGTGCCGGGTCAGATGGTTGGCTCTATCTCACAGGATCGAGCAACGGGCATTTACGGCCAGCTCAGCCGCGCTCCGCGAATGATCCCCGTTCGCATCAATCTGCATACGAGCCGCGACCGAGTCGAGACTTTCAACTACGAGATTGCAAGCGACGATTTTCTAACGCCGCTCCTGCTCAATATCACTGTCTTTAACACGATCTCATCGAGCGAGCGCAGTCTCGGCGATCAGACCATCAGCATACGCGGTCTTATCGATGTCAAAGGGCACGAACCTATCAAACTTGAACGAAGGTTCTCGTCTAACGGTGCGGGCATGGCCGCCGCCGGTTCTGTGGCCGCGCCGGTCGCGGCGCTCATGTCGAGCGGTTTTGACGGTGTTGAGCTTAAATCGATTTCGCTCGATATAGCGTCGGCTGACGTGCGAAAAGCAGCGTCGCTTGATCGCATCGCGCTTGATCGCACAGAGGTTATGCGCGGCGAAACGGTCGAGGTGCAAGCTTTTATCCGTACTGAGTCGGGCAAGCAATTTGTCCAGCGCATCCCGGTCGAGATTCCTTCTGATGTGCCTGCGGGTCAGTTGATGCTCTTTGTCGGCGACGGCGGAAGCCTTCAACAAGCCTCAGCCTCGCAAAGCTTTGTGCCGAAAGATTTGGCACAGCTTGTGAGCTCGATCAACCGCATCAAAAAGAACGACCGACTCTACGTCAAGCTCTATCGAGTCACGACCGGGGCGGTCATCGGTACGGACGAGATGCCAAGCCTTCCGCCTTCGTTTGTCGCTACGCTCAACAGCGACCGCAGCTCAGGAGGCTTTACGCCGACGGCCCTTTCGCCCATTGGTGAAAAAGAGCTGCCGGCTGCCGAGTACGTTATCTCCGGCCAACAGGTTATCAGCATCAACGTCGTTCGCTAGAACTCTCTTCACTACAACGAACGGGGCGCGAAACTAAAAATTGTTTTGCGCCCCGTTTCTCTTTTCGCTGCACGCAACTTTCCACCTCAACTACAAACGAATAAGTAACGTTTCTCTGAATGTGGAATATGAACCGCTCGATAACTCAGGTGCGCGTCTTCGATCTGTTCACGAATCGCCTCACCGCCAAAAAGCAGAAATTTTTTCACTGTAGTTGACCATGCAAAAATGTCTGGAAGCATTTCGCTAAAACGTTCGAGCGCGCGACAAGTTAAGACGTCAGCCATGTGCGGATCTATCTTCTCGAATCTTTCTGTCACAACACGCGCTCTTTTCTCGCAGCCGACTTTTCGTAAAGCTTCAGTCAAAAAAACACCCTTCTTCGCTGAAGCTTCGATAAGAACAGCCGTTAGGTCGGGTCGCACGATAAGACAGGGAATAATTGGCAGACCACCGCCGGAGCCTACGTCAACTGCGCATGCATCTTCCGGAATGTGCGATAGTGCGACGAGCGATTCAAGTATGTGGCGCGTCGCAAATTCCGCAGGCGTGCAGGGCGCGACCAGATGCAGGCGTGCGTTCCATGACGAGAGGATTTGAAAGTATTCGCAAAGAATCTTGTTTTGCTCAACGCTCAGATAAAATCCGAAGTCTTCTGCATTTGACTGGAGCGCGTGCATAAACTGCTCGGCAGATGTTAGTTTTCCCTGCGTCATAAATATCAGATTATCAATTGCGAGACTTGATGGACAGCAACGAAATTGCTTTCAAAACCAATCTTCTGGAAGAGCACGAACTGCTGGCGCGGCGGACGGTAGAAATAATTCTCGGCTACGTCGCCGCGCTCGACGATCTGCCCGTTTGTTCTGAGGCCAGCCCCGCTCAGCTGGAAAAACTTTTCGACGAGCCTCTGCCGCACGAAGCCGCAGACCTCGAAGAGATTCTGCAAAAGTTTACGCGCGACCTTCTACCGCACACGATGAACATTCCCAGCCCGCGCTATTACGGGCTTTTCAATCCGACTCCGCTGCCCGTCGCCGTGTGGGCCGACGCGCTTGCGTCCGCCATCAATCAAAACGGCGCAGCGTGGCGCAATTCACCTTCGGCCAGCATCGTTGAAGCGCGCGTTCTGCGCTGGTTGTGCGAGTTGATGGGTTATGCGCCCACTGCTTTCGGGACGCTGACAAGCGGCGGCTCTGAAGCGAACCTCGTCGGCCTCAAGTGCGCGCGCGACCGCGCCATGCGCGAAGCGCGAGACAAGGGTCTTCGTCAAGGCGGCTCTCAAAACTCTCTCGTCGTTTATGCCTCCGAGCAGTGTCACTACTCTTTTGTCAAAAGCGTTGACATTCTCGGTCTCGGGCGAGAGAACCTGCGCAAGATCGAAACCGATGATGATTTTCACATCGGACCGCGTGATCAGTATACGATTTAGCCGATA
>CBDUCU010000297.1:0-5229 GCA_965365725.1 uncultured bacterium
CACGCGCCCGCCGCTCTCGACCAGCGTTCCGAGATCGACAATTTCATGCTCCTGCTCGAAGCCGTTCGCGCTGACATAGAGAGCGGTGCAACGGGCGTGCTCGCACTGATAGGCCAGGCTCCGGTCGTTGGCGACAGGCGGCAGGTCGCGTCGATCTCGGAGATTTACGGCTTCTTCAAATTGAATTTGCGCCGCGCCGATGCAATCGCATTCTACGGGCCGACGATACTTCTTGCTCACTTGCCGCGTCGCACTTCTACTGAGGCTCGACAGATGTTTACAGCCTTAACAGAAGAGTTTTCAGCAACTCGCAATCGACGCGGCCCTGCCGTCGGTCTCGTCTCTTTTCCACAAGATGGAATGGAGGTCGAGCGATTGGTCGAGCGCGCCGAAGGCCGTCTTGAGGAAGCGGGGCGACGTGCCGGCGCAAACTGCGTCGTCGCGGACGATGCGGAAGCTTCTTCACAGGATGTTGCGCACGCCGACTCTGACGCGAGTGCACGTGTGGATTCAAAGAGACAGGTCTCGTCAACGAATGCGACGGCCAAGACAAATACGCGCACGCCGTCGCCGCAAGCCTCGTCTGAGCGCGAGGCGCGTATGCTTGCTGCAATCGATTCGGCGACGCGCTCAATCTCACGCGCAGCCGAGAATAAAGGACAAAGCGACAAACGCGCACCTTCTCATTCAGGTACGCGCGGCCCACGCCGCCTTCTTTTAGTTGTCTCGGACGCGGCGCGTATGGCGCAGCTCAATCTGCTGATTCGCTCTGTGCCCTACGAAGTGCGCGCGGCTTTCGACGCACAACAGGCTCTAAGTCTTCTGCGTATTGAGCGTCCCGATATGGTCGTCGTCGATCAGGATTTGCGAGACATGGAAGGAGTCGAGATGCTCAGACGGCTTCGCAGTCAGCAGGGCGGGCGACTAAAGATTCCCGCGCTGCTTCTTATTGAAAGTGGGCGCGACGATGCCGCGCGCGAGGCCGCCGATGTGGGCGCGCGTTCGCTTGTCGCCGTGCCGTATAATCCAGACGAGATTTTAGATTCGATCCGCTCAATCGGCGGCGACGGTGCGAGGTAAATTTCCGAGATGCAACATTGCGCAAACTGCGGCGCTTCCATGACCCCGACAGCGCGCTTCTGTCCGGATTGCGGCACGCCCATCGATTCAGAGCTGACGCGTCTTTCGCCTGAAGAGACGCGCGTGCGACCGGCATATCTTCCGCAACCCGTCGTCCCCGTTTCACGCGCCCCTATCGCGCAGCCGCCTGCGCATACACCTGTGCGCGCCGTCGAAGCTGATGAAGAGCGCGTTGTCTTCACCGTGCGGCCAACGCTGCTTTTCGTCAAAATCGGTTATGTGCTCGCCGCCCTCTTTGGGATCCTGCTTGTTGCGCTCTTTGCTTACCTGCTCGACCCGCCCTATTCCTATATCTCATTTCTACTCGCGCTCGCCCTTTTGCTTGTTCCCGCCTACTATCACGTCCGCCGCAACATGCTCCGCTATAAACTGACCGACTCAAAAATCGAAATCGACGAAGGCTTCATTTCGCAAACCACACGCAACATACCTCTGCGCAACATTCAGGACGTGACGGTTAAGACGACCGTATTCCAGCGCATGCTCGGCTTTGGCGACGTAGTTATTGACAACGCCGGACACGAGGGCAGTACGACCGTTCTCGACAATATCCCCGAGCCGCGCAAACATATGGACATGCTTCTGCGCGAGCTGCGTCGCTGGCGCTGACGGAGTGCGCGCTCTTATCATCTTCAGAATCGGAACCAATACAACACAGGCGGTGTCTAAAACGTCCAAAGCTTGAGACGTAAAATTGTCCAAAGCAGATTTTATTTGCGTTGTCGTCAACAGAAAGGTCATACCAGTGGGCAGTGCATTTTTTTCAAGACTACTTTTAACACTCTCCTTTCTTGCGCTCATCTGTATATCGTCAATAGCACAGGAAGTCTCAATCAGTAGTGAGGTTACTCAAACGCTTCCCGGTCGTGTTGGTGAATTTCGAGCGCAAGGCTCTACCCAACTTCCAATTGATACACCCCCGGTCAAGCCTAATGATTTCTATATCACGTCAGTCTTCAATCGTGAGTACGTCGCGCCCGGAGGAAATAAGTTTAGTGTTTCTTTGGTAAATACCAATTCTAGCCCTGCTGCCTATTCTTTATTGCGGTACTTTGGCGGCGAAGGAAAGCCCGTTCCTTCCCGTTTCAGGTTTATTGAAGGTCTCGGAATTGTTGCTGATGGCAATCTGCAGGTGGGGTTTATAAAGGGCGCGTCAGTTGTTACCGTCTCTAGCATGAGTGCGCAGAGTGACGCTTCAGAGAAGGTTCTGGAGTTCTCTCGCCAGCTTGCGCAATCTCTTCAAGGAGATATTGGGGCAACTCCAGTCCTCATTCAACATCTCCCGGATTGGGAAAAATTTGACGACCATCGTATTGGCTATGCTGTCAGTCTGCCGGTTCTCAAGTCTCTGGTGAGATCAACTGAGCAACCAGTGCTTGACACTCTTTCCTTTGAAGGCGGCACAGAGGCAGCCATAGCCCGTTATGACCAAGCGCAATTGGTCATCGTCGAATTTACAACGCCGCAATACGCACAGGAAAACGATACGCGCATCGCCGAGCGCATCACGCAACTCAAATCTGAGGGGCAGCCCGTGCCTACGCTCTACAGGCGCGAGGGCAACTATTCCGTTTTTGTCTTCGACGCGCCCGACGAGGCGACGGCTGCGGCATTGGTCGATCAGGTGAAGTATGAGAAGGAGATTCGCTGGCTTGGCGACAATCCGAACGTCTTTGCACAGGCCGAGAAGTTTTATCAAAGGACGATGACGGGCGTGGTCTTAGCCGCTCTTAAGGTAACGGGAATCGCCATACTCGTCTGTCTCGGTATTGGCGGCATCTTCGGCGGCGCGGTCTTTCTTTATCGTCGCTCACGCCCCGGTGCAAGAGAGGTCTATTCGGATGCGGGCGGCATGTTGCAGCTCAATATCGAAGACGTAAATTCGCGCGCGTCCAAATTGATTGGCGATGGCGAGCGTTAGACGCTTAGTTGCATTAACTTAGAAGTTGGGGGTAGTAAGTTTAATGAGCAGTTTGAAACGACAGGTGTTAAGGGCGGTGCTGCGCGCCCAGAGCGAATTCTCTGACCATGAGCCGTGTGCAATCGAGCGGTGCGAGCCTTATTCAGATGAGTCGGGCATGTATCTCGCTGGGAGAAAGAGGCGACCCAAGAAGAGAAAGAGACCACGACGAATTTGGGGTGATGGGAAAGGAGACTTCCAGACACGTGGGCGATACGGCGCTGTAACGGTCGTCGGCTAAACTTTTGCAGTTGTAAGTTGAGGTTAACCCTCCCTTGCCTGCGCTGTGACTAACGACTGTATCTGCCTGACCATCAATCCACACCCTTTTCATCTGCAAGGTTGAATGCTTGTTGGATTGACCGTACGGTGGTCGCTCTAAAGTGTTGGTTAGTTCTAACAAAGAGACGGCGGCGACTAAAAATTAAAAGTCGCCGCCGTCTTAATTGTCTGTATGCCGGTAAAAATTTTGCGGGTCGCTGAGCTTATCTGCGGGGTTCCCCCAAAGCCCCTACAGAACGTCGTTCAGCGACCCGACTTTTGCTCATTGACCGCCAAAGGGTTTCAACCACTCCGTTCCCCCGAAAGAGTTGTTGACCACCTTAAACTGAGAGAAAACCTCCCCCAAAGTTTTCACTCACTGCCGTCTCCGAGCCTGACCCGATAACCCTATTTTAACTCTCTCAACTATTTTAACTGCCCTCTGTTTGGCAACGCCCGTGCCATTATCCAGAATGCTCAAAAATTTGCGCCGCTGACAAAATTTTTCGCACTTTATCCGCTAAAAACAGGATTTTCTTATGTCTCAAGCAAATTTGTAAATATAAGCATCTATTCTACTTTTACCCGAGCCCGTACTACAATGATACTTGGCGGATGTACTGTTGAACTATTGCAATACAAAAATAATAATATTGACCGCCTTGAGACTTCGACTTAAACGCGCTCAACTTCAAATTTCGCACGTACGATTCCCACCTCGTCGCCGCGATGATTACGCACAGGGAAACTTTTATAAGGCGCGGTTGCTTCGAGCGTCGCCCCGCGTAGAACGCCAAGCTGTTTGAGCGTTTCGACGGCTACAACAGGCCGCGCACGTCTGTCTTCACCATCTTCGATCTTAAACGCCACGCCGAGTCCGTGCGGCCATTCTTCGCAAGGCAGCACGCCTGCTGTGTAAACGCCCTCAGCTCCAACCTTTGAGATCAAACGACCGCCCGCCGCTCTCATAATCTTTGTATCAAAACGCTCACGCGTTCCGCCGACCAGCTCTGGATGCCCTGTGACGGCTTGGACAATTCGCGCGCACGCGCTTCTTTCCTCTTCGTCAAAATCTACGGGCGGGGCAACAAGACGCGCATACATCAGTGCCATCGAAACGATTGGTAAACCGAAGACAGGAACGCCGCAACCATCAATGCCGATTGCGATCTCTTGCGCAGGCATGTTTGCAAAGCGCGAGACGGCGCGCAGGATTGCCTGTTGGACAGGATTGTCCGTGTGGTCGTAGGTTTCGACGGGCGCGCCGAGATGCAAGGCAAGCGCGAGCATACCGGCATGCTTTCCAGAACAGTTGTTGCGCAAAGCGCCGGGACTTTCGCCGCGTCTCTGGAGTTCGCGCGCGGTCTGCGCATCGAATGGTTCGTGTACGCCGCACTTGAGGGCTGATTCGTCGAGTCCGATTTTGCGGAGCAATCCCCTCACGGTTTCGACATGAACGTCTTGACCGCTATGCGAGCCACAAACAATAGCGACCTCGCTATCGGTCAGACCGAAACGCCTGGCTGCGCCCGAAGCAAGAAGTGGAACAGTCTGCGGTAGTTTTGCAGACGAGCGCATGTAGGTCACGGTTTCAGGTTCGCCCAAACGCGCGACCGCTCGGCCCTGTCCGTCAACTGCTGCGATGTGACCACGATGTCGAGACTCGACCGTATCGCCTCGCACAACTTCAACAAGGGCCGCAGCTTGCGGCGCACCGACATGATTGTTTTTGCTCATCTGAGAAGTTTGGCAGGCATCTTAACTGCGCAAGCCATAAAGCGGCAACAATAAATAGTCCCGCCTTCGATATTACGCAAGGGTCTATGGTAGTTAAGCACGTTTCGGCCGGTGCTAAACTACTGAAGTGC
>CBDUCU010000298.1:0-5219 GCA_965365725.1 uncultured bacterium
TCTCAAAACCAACGTCCGACACCGGAGAGTCAAGCCGCGTTGACGGGCAAAGCGCCTTCGGGTAGCTCTGTCGCAGGCACAACCGTTCCTGCCTCTTCCGAAGCGTCTGCCACGACTCAAACGCCAACAACTGAAACGCCCGAAGAAAAAAAGGCGCGGCTTATCGCCGAGCACAAGGCAAAGCTCGCGGCAAAGGCTGCGGCTGAAGGTCAACGTGCTGAGGGCGTTAAAAACGTGCCGGGCGGCGCGTCGCCCGATGTGGGCGATCCGTCAAAAACACCTTCGCAGGCCGATCTTGAGAAGGCTGCAAAGATTGCCGAAGCAAAGGCGCGCGCGGCAGCGTTAAAGGATGCGGCGGGCGCAAAAACTCCTGCGGCAGCAGGGACGGCAGGGGCTGGTGCGCCAAAAGCTCCCGTCAAGAAAAAGGATGAAGGGCCAAAGCCCGAAGACGCTTCCAATCATCCGCTCGCACTTCTTTTGCGCGAACGCTTCAAGGATGCGATCCAGGAAACGACCGTCTTTCTCGGTCAGCTCTCAATCAACGTCTCGCGCGAAACAATCGTCGCCGTCTGTCGTCATCTGCTTGACGACACGCAGACGCGCTTCGATTTTTTGAGCGATCTGACGTGCGTCCATTGGCCCGAACGCTTCGACGCTCCCTTCGAGATCGTTTATCACCTTTACTCAATCAGCAAAAACGAGCGCGTGCGTCTGCGCGTGCAAACGAGTGAAACTGAGGGCGTTGAAAGCGTCACGAGCGTGTGGCCGACGGCAAACTGGATGGAGCGCGAGGTCTTCGATCTCTACGGCGTGCCTTTCAAAAATCATCCGGATTTGCGCCGTCTGCTGCTCCCGTCCGACTGGCAAGGCCATCCGCTTCGCAAAGACTACCCGCTCGAATTTATTGAGAACAACTGGACGACAAAGCATCTACCGGAATTTACCGAAGTGCAACGCGAACAGTTGGAGCAACGCCGTGCCTACGGGTTAGAGGCTTTATCAGAGACCGAAGAAAGACGCGTCCGCGAAATCTTCCGCGCCGGTAAAGAGATTCTTCCGAAAGAGCACAAGTAATCAACAACGATGCATCCGAAAGACCTCGCCGCCAAATACGAAGTAAAAGTTTTCGACACGCGCGAAGCTGCCGAAAAAGAGGGCTTCACGCCCGGCGACCGACGCGAGACGCGCAACGTCTGGAACCGCGACAGCAACGCCTCCGCGATTCATTTTGATTTGATAGGTAAACGTAAGCGCGGTGAAGTGGCGGATGTCGCACTCGTCCTTGATATGTACGGAGTAACGGGAGCAATCAAAAGGGAGTCAGCAGACAGTAGTCAGAAGGCAGAATAATGAAGAGAGACTGTTTTTATTCTGCCTTCTGACTACTGTCTCCGGAATTCTGGTCGTTATGCATCAAGTAGAAGTTGCCACCACGCAGGAGACGCTGCTCGACAATCCCGAGATGGTGCTGAACATGGGGCCGCAGCACCCCTCGACGCATGGAGTCTTGCGCGTCATCCTCCGACTCGACGGCGAGACCGTCATCGATCTCGATTGCGACATCGGCTATCTCCATCGCGGCATGGAGAAGATTGCGGAAAATCGTCTCTACCCGATGATCGCGCCCTATTGGGACAGGCTTGATTACATTGCGGCCGTCTCAAATGGTCTGGTCTGGGTCGAGACGGTCGAACGCATGCTGGCGCTTGATGTTCCGCCGCGTGCTCACTACGTACGCACGATTTTGACCGAGCTCAACCGCATCTCCTCGCACCTTCTCTGGCTCGCCACGCACGGACTCGACATCGGCTCGTTTACGGTTCTGTTGTGGGCCTTGCGCGAGCGCGAAGAGATTTTGAAAATTTTCGAGCAGCAGTTTGGCGCGCGTCTGACCTGTCACGCGTGGCGTATTGGCGGGATGCCAAACGACACTTACGAAGGTTTTACCGAAGACGTGCAGCGCTTCATTGACAACTTTCCGAAGCGCATGGACGAGTATGAAACGCTGCTGTCGGAGAATCGCATCTGGCTCGGTCGAACGGTGGGGATCGGCGTAATTTCGGCGGAAGATGCAATCGCTATCGGTCTTTCCGGTCCGGCCCTGCGCGGCTCTGGCGTTGCTTGGGACATACGCAAGTCCGCGCCCTATGCCGCCTACGCCGACATGGATTTTGACATCCCCGTTGGCGACAACGGCGACACCTACGACCGTTACCTTGTCCGTCTCGAAGAGATGCGACAATCGCGCCGTATCGTGCAGCAGGCGTTGAAACAGATGCCCGACGGCCCTGTGATGGCGAAAGTTCCGAAGATCATCAAGCCGCCCGTCGGCGATTTCTATCATTCGATTGAAGGGCCGAAGGGTGAGATCGGTTGCTATCTTGTCTCCGACGGCACGTCGCGTCCCTATCGCGTGCGCGTCCGCCCGCCCTGCCTCATCAATTTGCAGGCGCTCCGGCAGATGTGCGTCGGTCATTTGGTTGCAGACGTGGTCGCCATCATCGGCACGCTCGACATCGTGCTCGGAGAGATTGATAGATAAATGGTTGTCAGCAGTCAGTTGTCAATTGTCCGTTGTTAGCTTTTATGTCCTTAAGCTTTAATTCAAAGGTCACGCTGGTAATCGAAAACAACGAACGACAGACTACTGACGATTGACGTTTTATGAACATTCTTCGCATCCCTGTTCAAAAACTGACGCGCGAGTCGTTCGCGCCGTTTGGGATTTTGATTGACAGTCGCGGGGCGCGCGAGATTGATCTGGGGAATGGTGCGGCTGAAGTGACGGGCGCGACTTCTGAGCGGAGGCCTTTTCACTTTGAGTTTATGGCGCGACACAAGAGGACAATGCAGGTCTTTGCGCCGCTCGCGCTTTCGGAAGCGATCATCTGTGTTGCACCGCCGAATCAAAAGGACGCGCCCGATGTTGAGCAGGTCATTGCCTTCCGCGTTGAGGGTCGCCTGCCTTACGCGTATCACAAGGGGACTTGGCACACGCCGCCCTTTGCCACGGGCGAATGGTATTCGTATATGGTCGTGGATCGTTCGGGCACGCTTGACGACGACTACGAGTTGGTGGATTTGAAGGCCGCTTGCAATTGCGCGTTTGAGATTGAAATCTGAACTCACCTCAGAGAAAGGAAACAGCGATGAGCACAGACCGCCTCACAGAAATCCTCAACTACCTGAGCGCGATGAGCCGCGATGTCGGCGAGTTTCGACAGGAGACGAGAGCTAGATTTGATGGCTTAGAGACTCGCATAGAACAAGTAGAGATTCGCATCGAGAAACTCGAAACGGAAATGCGTGCAGGTTTTGAACAGGTCAGGACGGACATTCGTCAACCGAAACGCAAGATCGAGATTTTGACGGAAGACTCGATGGAATTGTGCGTCGACGGACGCGATTTGAGAAAGAGGATGGAAGCAGTCGAAACGAAATTGCGCATTACGGATTCGGTATGAACATGTTTGCATTATTCGCGCCTCCAAACATCATCGACGAGCTGCTGCTGAAACTCTTCAGTCAGCAAACGGTCAATTATTTCGTCTGGCCTCTTATACAGATCGGCGCGGTCGTGACGGGCATTGCCGTGTGGGCGCTTTATGCGAGCTATCTGGAACGGAAGATTTCGGCCTTTATGCAGGCGCGTCTGGGGCCGATGCGCGTCGGCAAGTGGGGACTTTTGCAGCCCATCGCCGATGCGCTGAAGCTGCTCACCAAAGAAGACCTCATGCCTGACAAGGCGGACAGCTACATCTTCAAGTATGCGCCGTATATTTCAGTCGCCGCAGCCTTCATCGTCTTTGCCGTCGTTCCTTTTGCGCCTAACTGGGGCGTGATTACAGACATTAACATCGGCTTGCTCTTTATCCTCTCAGTCTCGTCGGTGGGGGTGCTGGCGCTGATTCTCGCCGGATGGTCTTCAAACTCGAAGTATGCGCTTCTCGGCGGCCTGCGCTCGTCAGCGCAGATGGTCTCTTACGAAGTTGCGATGGGGATGTCTCTGATCGGCGCGTTGATGTTTGCGCGGACGCTTTCGCTTTCAGGAATCGTCAACGCACAGGGCGGCGATTCCATCTGGTACATCTTCTATCAGCCGCTTGCGTTTCTCATCTTTCTGGTGAGCGGGATTGCCGAAAACAATCGCGCGCCGTTTGATCTGCCCGAGGCGGAATCCGAGCTTGTCGCGGGTTTTCACACGGAATATTCGGGGATGCGCTGGTCGCTCTTTTTTATGGCCGAGTATGCGGCGATGGTCGTCGTCTCAGCCGTTGCGGTCACGGTCTTTCTCGGCGGCTGGTATCTTCCGTTTGTCTATGGTCTGACGGAAGCGCGCGGCTATCACACGCTTTTCGTCATCGCGAGCCTGCTTATTTTCCTGTCGAAGATGGCCGTGCTGCTCTACGTCTATTTCTGGCTGCGCTGGACTTTCCCGCGCTATCGATATGATCAGCTGATGGACTTGGGCTGGAAGTGGATGATACCAGCGGCGCTTCTCAATATCGTCTGGACGGCGTTTGCCATCTTCGTCGTGCAGGCTTTGGACGGCTGGCGGGGTTTCGACACCATCGAATCAATCCAACGCGGAGTGAGGCTGACGGCGACGGGCAAAACAATCATGATCGCATTTGGCATTGCCAGCCTTTTCATCGCCGCAGGATTTTTGTCGATGATTAACTGGCGCGCACGCGACTTCAATTTGAAGAAGCAACGCCGTCAAGTCAGACTTATCAAATCGCCCGTGAAGAAATCTACAGTTGCACCCGCGACGGTCGCAACAAACGAGGGGTGAAGGAAATGGCGAACGATGAATAAAGCGCTGTCCGTAGTCCATAGCCGGTTTTGCGTTGCACTCGCTATCCAATCTTTAAGCCTCCTAATGAGAGCAGCAAGTTGCGAGACACAAACAACGGACATCTAACTACGGACAAATTACTATTCATCATTTCAGAGGGGAGTTGTTAATGCCGCTAGTAAAAGTGCCTGAGCCGACGTGGAAGGAGAAGCTCAAACGCTTCTTTCTGTTTGATTTGATCGAAGGGCTGAAGCTCACCTTCAAATACAACGTCGGCGCATTCACCGATAAGGACGCAATCGCCGGGAAGGGGATCTACACGGAGCAGTATCCGAAAGAGCGCCCGATGGTTGCGCCGCGCTTTCACGGCGCGCCGCGTCTGAACATGGACCCGGAGACGCACGAATCTCTGTGCATCGCC
>CBDUCU010000299.1:0-5205 GCA_965365725.1 uncultured bacterium
TGCCGCCGACGTTGCCAGAGCCCTGTACGACGACGCGCGTATTCGGCGGTGACATTTTAAGACTCTTGATCGCTTCGTTGATGACAAAGAGCAGACCCCGCCCGGTCGCCTCACGCCTTCCCTGTGAGCCGCCGAGTTCGACCGGCTTGCCTGTGACGACGGCGTTGACCGTGTGGCGCGCATGCATCGAATAAGTGTCCATGATCCATGCCATCGTCTGCTCGTTCGTGTTCATATCGGGCGCGGGCACATCTTTTTCCGGGCCGATGAAGTCAATCAGTTCCGCCGCATAGCGCCGCGTCAAACGTTCCAGTTCGCCCAGAGACATTTGACTCGGATCGCAGATCACTCCGCCCTTACCGCCGCCAAAAGGAACGTTAACGACCGCACACTTCCAGGTCATCCATGCCGCAAGCGCACGCACTTCGTCGATAGTAACATCGGGCGCGTAGCGTATTCCGCCCTTAGCAGGCCCGCGCGCGAAGTTGTGCTGCACGCGGTAGCCCTCGAAGACCTCGATGCGACCTGAGTCCATGCGGACAGGGATATAAACTTTTAGCTCGCGGTTTGGAACGCGCATGACGGCGTAGAGGTCCGGGTCGAGATTTAGAAGCTGCGCCGCGCGGTCAAAGCGCGACATCATCGACTCGAACGGATTGTCCTCGCGGATGCGCCTTGTATCGTCAACCATTGGATTGGCCATAATTACCTCTCATAAATAGTAAATCGTGAATCGTAAATCGTGGCTGAGAGCCGTCCAACATGAATGGTAAATCGGTGGTCGAAATACCGCACAAGAATGATTCACGATTCACGGTTTACGGCTTCTAAGATTTCGTTCATCGCTCCTGTCCGATAGCCCTGCAGATCAAGCGTTACGTAGCGAAAGCCAAGTGCGCGGAAGGCGCGTGCGAGTTCGTCGGCTACGTCGCGTCTGAGAGCGAGGTCGAGCTCATTAGGAGCGATCTCAAGACGCACCAGCTCGCCGTGATGACGCACGCGAAATTCACGGAAGCCTAGTTTGCGCAAGATGTCTTCGCCGTTGTCAACAACGCGGAGCTTTTCAATCGTTACGGGCGTACCATAAGCAATCCGCGATGAGAGGCAAGGGCTGGCAGGTTTGTCCCACGTCGGAAGCCCTGCTCTCCGGCTCAGTTCCCTTATCTCGCTTTTATGCATTCCCACTTCGACAAGCGGACTGCGCACGCGCTGTTCCGATGCGGCTGCGCGACCCGGTCGATAATCACCGAGATCGTCTGCATTTGTGCCGTCAACAATTATGCTTAGGCCGCGCGCGGCGGCAAGCGGCGCGAGCTTTGAGTAGAGTTCGGTCTTACAATGATAGCAACGGTCGGGAGCATTCTGCGTGTAGCGCGGGTCGTCGAGCTCGTCCGTGTTAAGCGTCTCATGGTTGAGATGAAAGCGTCGGACAAGAGCGCTCAGCTCTTCGTGTTGATGCGTTGAGAGGCTCGCCGAAACTCCGGTCACACAAAGAGCGAGCGCGCCGAGTTCCTGCGTTGCAATGTGCGCGATATATGCGCTATCGACTCCGCCTGAAAAGGCGACGAGCACGGAGCGGGCCGCGCGCAGCCACGCGCGCAGTCGCTCCTCCTTCGCGTGAGCTTCAGGCGAGACTTCCATATTGGGCGGCGCGTCAGGCTCGACGAGACTGTGATGCGTTTGAGTCAAGTGTGCTCCGAGACGTTCTTTCGGCGCTGAAAGCTTCGGATTGAAGCCTGTGTTTTGAGTTCAGATTCAGCTTGAAATTATTTAGAGCTTTACGGGCGCGCATGTTAGCGCATGAGTCAGAGCCGCGCAACCCACCGTTCCGTGTCCCGCATCTATCAAGCGTGCGCATCGGTTGCTTTGGACGAGCTTGCGCGACGCATGATATATTTCGCGCCGGATTCATCGAACAATTCACACGCCCTGCAAACAGTTAATCCTGTCCATCCGAAGGTGCATTTTTACTGATGCCTTCTCTTACACATACGCGATTACCGGCATTCGTGCTGGCTCTTTTGGCCGCACTTTTCTGTGCTGCGCCGAATGCTCTCGCGCAGGATGAATTTGACGAGGATGCGCCTGATCCCGTCAGGCTTTTTAGACAGGGACAGAAGGCGCACGTCAAAGCGCTTGAGAACAAATCGAAGGAAGAGCTTGAAGCGGCGCTTGAATTTTACGAGCGAGCCGTCAAACTCGACCCGGAATTTCCCGAGGCTGAGTATCAGCGCGCGCTTGTCCTCGCCGTGCTGGAACGGCTTACGGAAGCCGAAAAGGGCTTGCGCCGCGCGATGGAATTGAAGCCCGACTGGGCGCTGCCCGTCGCGGCGCTCGGCCAGATGCTGGCGCGTATGCCGGGGCGCGACCGTGATGCCGAGTCAATGCTTCGTCGCGCGCTCTCTATTGACGCGCGCAACGCTTCGACGCTCGTCGCTCTGGCCGAATTGCGCAAACGCGCGGGCGACAACAAACAGGCGCTTGAATTTGTCCGGCGTGCAACCGAAGCTGGCGCAGCAGAGAACGTGCAGTTGTGGATTGCGCGCGGCGAGATTGAACTGGCAGAAGGCGACCGCGCATCGGCATTAAAGAGTTTTACTCGCGTGCTCTCTATTGATGCGCGCGACAAGATTGCGCGCATCCGGCGGGCTGAGATTTACGCCGAAGAGAAACAGACGGCGAGCGCGCTGAAAGACCTTCAGATGCTTGAAGAGCCGGCTCGAGAAGATGCGCCGCTTGCGCTTGCTGTCGCCAATCTCTATGCGCGCCTCGAAGACAAACAGGCCGCGCGTCGCGTGCTCGGCCAAATGCCTGAGAGCGCACGCCGGTCGGCTGATGCACAAAGATTGTCTGCGGTCATCAATCAGGTCGCTTGCGAAGACACGCCTGAATCGCGCGCGTCGCTCGAAAAGATTCTCGTCAACGACCCGAAGAATGCGTCATTGCTCGCCTGTCTGGGTATGCTCTATCGCACGAGCGATCCGCAACGCGCTCTTGACTATTACAAACGCGCCGCAGAAATCGAGCCGTCAAACATTAAATACGCTACCGGCTATTCATCTGCGCTCCTGCAATTGCGCAAGTTCGCCGAAGCCGCCACCATTCTCCAACGCATCGTCAGGGCCGCACCCGATGATTATGTAGCGCGCGCTAATTTCGCCGTCGCGCTCTACGAATTGAAGCTTTACAAAGAGGCTATCGACGAGTACAAATGGATGGCAAAGGCGATGCCTGACAACGCCGTCATCTATTACTTTATTGGGAGCGCGCACGACCACATTGGTGAATATGAAGATGCGCTCCGCTCATATCAGGCGTTTCTCGCGCGTGCCGATGCGCAGACCAATCAGCTTGAAATCGACAAGGTCAATTTACGCTTGCCGACGCTGCGCAACCAGATTAAGCGCGGCGAAGGCGTTAAGAAAAAGCGGCGTTAAACGAGGGGTTGAGACACTATGCAGTACAATTATTTTTCAGCAGCCGCTCGATACACAATGGTCGCGCTTGTCTGTGCGCTGTGTCTGACGGTTGCGCCGCAGGCGCAAGAGGTCGTCGTACAGGAAGAGACCGCGCCGCCGCGCAAATTCGTCCCTGACAGCGACCGCGCCAAGCTTGCCGCCGTCTACAAGACTAAAGATCGCGTCAAGCTCTCGCTCCAGCTCGCCGAAAGCAGGCTCCAGCTCGCCAACTCGCACACGGAAGCTTCTCGTTACATCGAAGCCGGCAACGAACTCGGCATCTATCAGGCGCTCGTCGAAGACCTGCTCATCTATGTTCATCAAAATGCCGGCTCAAAGAACAAGATGCGCGACACATTCAAACATATCGAGCTTGCCTTGCGCTCGCACGTCCCGCGTCTTGAGACGCTTCGGCGCGTCACGCCCTCCGAAGATGCCGTCCACGTCCGCACCTGCATCGTGTTTGTCCGCGACGCGCGGACGCGCGCGCTCGAAGCTTTCTACGACGATACGGTGCTCAGTCTGCCTGCCGAAGCCAAAGAGTTGAAAGAAGGCAGCGCCAAGAACGATTCACAGACCGAGCCGGAAAAAAAGCCTCTTTGAAGAATTTTTAGCCCGCGCTTGGCAATAAAGCAGTCGATTGCGCACTGCAACTCACATCGTCAACACTTCAGATGAGAAGAACCATCAACCGCACCATCAACCGCTCTCTGCTGCTGCTCTCGCTCGCCTTTTTTTCGATGCCCGGATTGTTGGCCGCCGCGCCCCACCAGCGCGAACACCTTACGCCCGAAGAGGTTGAGCTTGTGCGCGACAATCAAATGCTCGACGCGCGCGTCGCCGTCTTTGTCAAAGCGGTCGAGCGTCGCCTGCTTGTGCTCTCAGGTTCGCAGGCCGTCGAGAAGGATTCGTCGAAGGATTCCGAAAAGTGGGGCGCGCTGCCAAAGGGAACGCGCGCGCAGCTGATCTCGGACGTGGCGCGCATAATGGAAGAAGCCGTCACCAACATCGAAGACGCGTCAATTCGGAGCGAGAAGAGTTCGCTTATCCCGAAGTCTTTACGCAAGCTTGCCGAAGCCAGCAATAGATTCCTTCCACAACTCAACGCGATGCGCGAAACAACACAGGACGAAGCGGAGCGCGACCTGCTCGAACAGGCCATCGAAAGCGCACAGGAAGTTGTCAACGCCGCCGCCAAACTCCCCGCCGAATCGACCGACAGCAAATCGAAGAAAAAAACATAAACGCCTGCCTTGAGCACGTGAATCTTTGCACGCATAAGCGCTTTAATGCGAAAAGAAGTTGCGCCTGCGTTCGATGTTTAATGAAGGCGTAAGTTTTTTTTTAGCGCGTCGTATTCATACGGGCAGAGATGCACAGCTGCAAGGCTTTTGTTACCCGGCTTTGGCGCACGCGTTTGAACCGCTTGTGCTCTTTCAACGTAGAATGTTCTGGTCTCGTGCCTTAAGAGTAGAGTTTGGAATGCGAAAGGAATAATTAAGAATCTATGGACAGCAGATACTATCCCGGAGTCGAAGCCGACACTGCACAACTGATGAGCGAACTGCGTCAACTCTTCGCCGCAGACGAAGCCTACGAAGTACAGGTCATGCAGGTGCATTCAACCGCCGTCATGCAGGCGCGTAAGACCGGAACGCTGCGCGACCTGGCGGGTCTATCGGCGGCGCTGACAATCAAGATCACGCCCGAACACGGTGGCACGCGCGCCGAGATGGGAATGCAGAAA
>CBDUCU010000300.1:0-5200 GCA_965365725.1 uncultured bacterium
TCGCCGAACGAGAGGCACTTGACGGGAATCATCGCCTGATCATGGTAACACGAAACGACGCAATCAAACTCGCCACGCGCCGCACGCAGAAAGACCGTGTCGGCTGAAAACGGCCCCGCCGCATCGAGTCCGAAATGGTCGCGGCACTCCTGCACGGCAGGCGCAATTTCCGCCGTCTCTTCAACGCCAAACAGGCCGCCCTCAGCCCCGTGCGGGTTGAGCGCGGCGACAGCGATGCGCGGGTGCGCGATGCCCCAGCGTCGAAGCTCTCTATCGGCGAGCTTGACGACGCGCACTATCCTCTCGCGCTCGACCATGCGGATGGCCTCAGATAGTGGTACGTGTGTTGAGATAAGGACGATGCGCAGGTTCGATGCGACAAAGGCCATCGCATAATCGGGGGCGTTTGTCAGATGCGCGAGAAACTCGGTGTGTCCGGGAAAGCTGTAGCCGCCGAGAAAAAGTGCGCGTTTGTTGATCGGCGCGGTCGCCATCGCGTCGGCTTCGCCCGTCATGCAGAGTTCGACTGCCGCCTCGATGTACTGCGCGGCGGCGCGGCCTGCCTCTCCCGACTCAACGCCCGGCTCGACGTGCCCGCGCACGTTGTCAAGATGATAAATGACGGGGCCATTGAAGTCGCGCGGGATCTTCTCGCCGCGCCGCACAATTTCATAGCCGCAGGTGAGATTGAGCGTGCGCGCAGTGTGCGCGAGAAGCTGCGCGTCGCCTACTATGAGCGGAGAGCAAAGCCTCTGCACGTCGTTTTCGGCCACCGCCTTAAGCACGACTTCGGGGCCGATCCCTGCAGGGTCGCCCATCGTGATGGCGATGCGCGGAAGAGTTCGCTGCTCGCGGTTTGCGCTCGGCTCGAGGTCAGATGTTTGAGGAATATCAGTCATCAGATGATGATACAAAAGGTGAGGAGTGAGAAGTATTTTAGACCGCTCGTGTAGGTGTGTGACGAGACGGCAACGAGCTTACTCATCCTCGTCGCCGTCGTCCTCCTCGTCGCTGCCGTCACGTTCGTCGGCCTTGAACATATATTTGATGTTGTGCTTAAGGATCATCAAATTTGGCTCGCCACGACGATTTACTTTGAGCGCGCTGCGGTCGTACCACTCGATAGTTCCTTCGATCTCTTCACCGTCTTGAAGGACGATGACCATCAAAGTGTGCGCGTCCATCTGTTTTTTGTAATAGAAGATTTCCGCGTTGGTCTCTATTGGCGGAACCTTCTTGCGTCCGAGCGCGGCTGCTGAAGACGAAGGCCCGCCCGAAGAGTCGCGCTCTCTCGAACCTCCTCCACCGCCGCCGCCGCCACCGCGTGAGAACGAACCTCCACCGCCGCCGCCGCCGCGCGGAGCACCTCCCTCGCGCTCTCGCGGATGACCTTCGCCGCGCCCCTTGACCTCCGCCAGCGTCGTGCGGATGAGTTTGCGATTCACTTAATTGTACCTCCAAGAAGATTGCAAAAAGGCTGCATGAATTTTTGCTACATGCACGTTGAATAAGCGGCCCTGTCCTCGCGCAGGCAAATCGCATCTGCGACTGCCATGCTCACACGGACGCGCGCCGTAATCCTGCTGGAAAGACGAGAAACGGTCTTTACCCGTTATTGATTCCAAACCTGTCAGGAATGCGCGACATGCTACACAAGTTGAAGGCAAAAGGCAAAAGATAAAAGGCAAAAGTGAAGAGCCTGATGCTTCTCACTTTTGCCTTTTACCTTTTTACTTTTGCCTTTTACAACGCGTCTTCTTCAGTCTGCCTTCTTGCGGATAAAGGTGGGCACGTCCAAATCATCCGAGCGGGTCGGCGCAGACGGTCGCGGCGGAAGATCGCCCGTCGGCGCGCCCGTGTAGCGCGTCGGAGGAACAATTGCGCCCGCGTGCGTCGCATGTGTTGCGCCCACTTCGGCAATCTCTTTGTCAAACCCGGTGGCGATGACGGTGATCTTCATCTCATCGCGCAGGTTTTCGTCGATGACCGCGCCGAAGATGATGTTGGCATCATCGTCCGCCGCTTCGCGGATAATTGAACTGGCCTCGTTGACTTCGTAAAGCGTCAGATCAGAGCCGCCCGTGATATTGATAAGCACGCCCTTTGCGCCTTCAATAGTTGCCTCTTCGAGAAGCGGGCTGGAGATGGCCTGCTGTGTGGCTTCCAGAGCGCGGTTTTCGCCTGAGGCGCGACCAGCACCCATAAGCGCCAGACCCATGCCGGCCATAATCGCTTTTACGTCGGCGAAGTCGAGATTGATCAGACCGGGCACGGTAATCAGATCGCTGATGCCCTGCACGGCTTGACGCAAAACATCGTCGGCCAGCTTGAAGGCATCTTGCAAAGAGACGTTTCTGTCAACCGTGTGAAGCAGCCGCTCGTTCGGAATAGTGATGACCGTATCGACGCACTCACGCAACTCTCTCAACCCTTGCTCGGACTGATGCATGCGTCGCTTGCCCTCAAAGTGGAAGGGCTTTGTCACAACAGCGACCGTCAGCGCATTCAGTTCGGTGGCCAAGCTTGCAATGATGGGAGCAGCGCCCGTGCCTGTGCCGCCGCCCAACCCCGTCGTGACAAAGACCATGTCTGCGCCTTCCAGAGCTTCGATGATCTTCTCTGTGTCTTCGAGCGCGGCGTTGCGCCCGATATCGGGGTTGGCTCCGGCTCCGAGTCCTTTGGTCAATTTGCCGCCAAGCTGAATCTTAATGGGCGCGCGCGAACGCTTCAGCGCTTGCAGGTCTGTATTGGCGACGAGGAATTCAATCCCCTCGATGCCCGCCTCGATCATGCGATTGACGGCGTTGCCGCCGCCGCCGCCCACGCCAATCACTTTGATGCGTGCGCCGGTAATCGGCGGGTCGTCGTCGATCATGATATTGATTGCGCTGCCCGGTAGGCGGCCGTCCGGTGTCATAGTATGTATAAGTCCTTCCTCTTTCCTGAGCTTTTCGGCCCTCTGGAAAGCTTTATGCGGTTATATTGGGCTGTGCGCGCCGGCCTCACCAAAATATTGGGGACAACATATTGTGCCGGCTGGCGCGGCAGCATACAACACATTGTCAAAAAATACCACTGAAACGATTGCGAAATTTCGAGACTATCGCCCCGAACGCTCCTCCGGTCGCACGCCGCGACGCGACCGCGCGCATTTCAGCGTTTTGCGCGCGCTGTGCTATCAGACAAAGACCCGCGGCGGAAGCCCACGCGGGACTCTGCACGTCCTCAACCAGACCACCGAAGCGGTCGCGCTCCGGATAGCCGACTCTGACGGGCGCATCAAAAACCTGCTCGGCAATCTCGACCATGCCGTGCATAAGCGCACCGCCTCCCGTTAAAACCACGCCGCTTGAAAGCTGACGCTCCCACCCGGATTCGCGTATTTCGTCGGCCACCTGCATCAGAACCTCTTCGGCGCGCGGCTGAAGTATGTCGCAGAGAATCTGGCGCGAAAGCTGTCGCGGCGGGCGACCTCCGACCGAAGGTACTTCGACCAACTCGCTTCTCTCAAATTCGCTCAAAGACGAACTCGAAGCGCAACCGCTCGTGCGCTTGATGCGTTCGGCTTCAGGAATGGGCGTGCGCAGGCCAAAGGCAATGTCGTTTGTAAAATGCGAGCCGCCCAGAGGAAACACAGCCGTGTGCTGGACTGCGCCGCGCTGGTAGATGACGAGTCCCGTCGTCTCCGCGCCGATGTCAACGAGCGCTGAGCCAAACTCTTTGTCCTCATCAAGCATCGAGGCTTCTGCGGAAGCGAGTTGATCCAAGACCATGTCGGCGACCATCAGGCCGGAACGGTTGACCGCATTGATGGCGTTTTGTCGCGCCGTCACAGGACTCGTCACGATATGAACTTTGACAGCGAGACGCGCGCCGATCATGCCAACCGGGTCGTTGATGCCGTCCTGATCGTCGACGATAAACTCCTGTGGGAGACGGTCAACAATCTCACGGCCCGCAGGGAGTTGAATCGCACAGGCCGAATCAATCGCGCGGCGCACGTCGTCAGGCGTGATCTCGCGGTCGCGTCCTGAGACGGCGACGATGGCCTGTCCATTGAAGCCCATGATGTGCGAGCCGGCGAGATTCAGAGAGACCTCTTCGGCTTCCAGACCGCTCATTCGCTCGGCCTCTTCGACGGCGCGTTTGATCGAATCGACGGCTGCTTCGGGGTTGACGATCACGCCTTTTCGCAAGCCCTTCGACTCAGCGTCGCCGATCCCGACGATGTCAACAAAGCCGCCCTCGCCGGGTTCGCCGATGATGCACGTCACACGACTCGTCCCGATATCGAGGCCGACGGTGTGCGTAGCGCGTTTAGCCATTGAAGCTCTTATCCTCCACGAGAAATTTTCTATCGCCTCGAAGTTTCCACTCGACTCAACTGACGCGGCGCGGACGCATCGCCTGTTGCACGGGCTTATCGGTCGCCGTCTCTTTCTTCACATCTTTGGCGACGCGCCCGCGTTCCTCGCGCTTGTCCGCACGCGAGGTGGGCTGCTCACGCGACGGCTTCTTTGTCGCAGCAGGTTCATTTGTCTGTGCCGGAGAAGAGACAGTTGTTGCTTCGTTGCTGCTCTTGGCCGCAGTATCGTCGCCTCTCTGATTGAGCAGGCCGATGATTTCCGGCGGATAACCGAAGTTGAGCTTATCCGTTTGCGCGATGATGTAGGTGATGTGCTCGCCGTAAGGCTCTTGCCGTCTTAGATCGAACTTCTCCATTGCCTTGGCAAACAACTCGACGGGGTCGCCTTTGCCCAGCCGCACCTCGACTTTTGAATCAACGCCCGCGAGTTGGACGCGCACGTCGCGCAGGTCTTGAAGATTGACTTCGCTGACGCGGCCCGACATCCCGTTTCTCAGCCAATCTTCTTTGAATCGTAGCGCCAGTGCGATGCGCTCACGATTTCTTTGCCGCGCGCCCGAATCTTTTTCTTCATCAAGTCCGCGCACGATAAAGTCGTCTTTCTCAAGCGTTGCGGGGCCGAGCGCTACGCCCTCTTCATCAACCCAGTGGAGACGGCCCGATTGTGTGCGCGCAATCAGACGCGGCTCGCGCTCGACGACGCGCACTCTCACGCCCGAAGGCAAAACGCGCTGCACGTAAGCGGCGCGTACCCAGGGAAGTTGACGCAATTCTTCACTTAAAGCTTCGAGATCGGCTCGCCACACCCCGACGTTTGAAACGGCGCGCTCGACG